>JASHUP010000132.1 GCA_030039915.1 Thermoplasmata archaeon
ATGCTGACGGCACTGACCGCGAGGGTCGCCCCCACGACGAGGAGAGCGTCCGCGATGTGGGTGACCGCCACTGGGCTCGAGACCTGATCTACCCCGGTAGACAGAGCGAGGATCCCTGCGACCGTGAACGTCACGACGATCGAGACGAACGCCCAGTAGAACCGCTCCTTGCCCCGACCGAACGGATGTCGGTAATCCGCGGGAAGTCGGGACGCGTAGAGTCCCCACATCAAAAGCGCGCTTCCGATGAGGTCGGTCACCGTGTAGATCGCCTGGGCGAGCACGGCGCGGCTTCCCGAGAGGAGGGCCACGTCGAGATTGAGCGCGAACAACGCGCCGTTCAGGAGGAGGGTTGCCCCGATGACGACCTGAGAGCGCATGAGGCCCGAATTCTCCGTCCGAGCGATCGACGGAGGGGGGTCCGCCCATAAAGGGTTGTGTCGGCGGGGGACGGTCGTTCGGAGGGGGGCTCGGGACCAAGGGTTAAATCGCGGAAACCGGTGCTCGGCCGAAGGAGCTCGGATGAGCGACACCTCGGCCCGGCCCTCGACATCCGGTTCGCCGCGTTCGACGACGCCGGCGCACCGCTATGCGCGTCCCGTCCTGAGCCGATTGGGGCTCGGTCCGGGGAAGCTCACCCGCCTCAAACGTCTCCTCTACGACCACGGCCCGGGTGGTGGAACGCTGCTCGTCCTCCCCATCGACCAGGGCCTCGAGCACGGCCCGGTCGACTTCTTCTCGAATCCGGACGCGCTCGACCCGCAGTATCAGTACGATCTCGCGAACGAGGGGAAATTCAGCGCGATCGCGCTGCACATCGGCCTCGCGGAAAAGTACTTCCACGAGTATGCGGGCGATGTCCCGCTGATCCTGAAATTGAACGGGAAGACGACGATCCCGGGGGACGCCCAGGCCTTCAGCCCGCTCACCGGGACGGTCGAGGACGCCGTCCGGCTTGGCGCGGATGCCGTGGGGTACACGATCTACGTCGGATCGCCCGCCCAGGACCGGGATTTCCTCCAGTTCCTCGAGGTGCGTCGGGATGCGCAGCGGCTCGGGATGCCGCTCATCGTGTGGGCCTATCCCCGCGGGGAGGCTGTGTCGAAAAAGGGAGGCAAGGAGAGTCTCTACGCGATCGATTACGCAGCGCGCGTTGCGCACGAGCTCGGGGCCGACGTCGTGAAGTTGAACTACCCGGTCGCTTCCGAGAAAGACGCCGACAGTCCGGCCCCGTACAACACCCTGCGCCTGCCGCCGTCCGAGGCGTTTCGCAAGGTGGTCCAGAGTGCCGGCCGCTCTCTCGTCCTCGTTTCCGGCGGAGAGAAGGTCGATGACCGCGAGCTCCTCCAGAAGGTCCGCTCCTCGATGGACGCCGGCGCGACGGGGATCATCTTCGGGCGCAATCTCTGGCAGCGGCCGAAGGACGAGGCGCTCCGACTCACCCGGGAGCTGCATGCGATCTTCCGCGAATACGCTCAACCCCCGGAGTAACAGTCCGCTTCGGCTCTTCGTCGTCCTCGCGGGGGAGGATCACCCGAGGGCCTGTACGGGCCGCCGACTGATTCGCTGGGGCCGGGCCGTTCCAATATCGCGCGAAGGGGCGGCGACGCCGGCTCCGGTGATCTTGGACCCCTACGCCCCGACGCCACTTTCGGGCGCCGACCTCCTGCTCGCTCGTCGAGCCGGCGTGCTCGCCGTGGATTGTTCTTGGAATCGGCTCTCGGCCCGAGGTACCCTCCCCGATGCCGCCGGTCGCGAGCGGACCCACGGAACCCGACGACGGCTTCCGATCCTGGTGGCGACGAACCCTCAGCACTACGGTCGGATCGCCCAGCTCAACACCGCCGAGGCGCTGGCCGCTGCCCTGTACGTCCTCGGACGCCGAGACGAAGCGGTCCGTCTGCTCGAGGGGTTCGCCGGCGCCGAGGAGTTCCTCGAGGTGAACCGAGATCGGCTGGAGCGATACCGCGGCTCCGACTCCCCGAGCGACGTCCTCACGGCCGAACGCTCCCTGTTCGGTTCCCGTTGAGAGGAAGGCTCATTCGTTCGGCGGCGCCCAGAAGCCGATCGCGAGGAACGCGACCACCGCCGCCGCAACGCCGAGAATGGTCGGAAGGGCCGCGGCGGTGAACGTCGGCGTGTTGTAGTACGAGAGCCCCATGAAGAGGGCATACGTCGCCCCCGCCACGATGGCGACGCTGAACCAGACGAACGGAGAGATGCCGCGCTGTCGGGACGCCGTCGCGACGTCGCTCACGGTGCCACCCATAGGATCCCCCAAAGTCCCATGATCTGTCCGGTATCCGAGCCGGTCATCCAGTTCGACTCGCCCGACGGATTGTAGACGTACGATACGGGAGAGACGAGCCCGTAAACGTAGACCCCCGCGGTGAGGGTCGCGGTCTCGTTCAGGACCGCGCCGACGCGTAACGGCATCGTGGTCACGGGGATCAGGTTCGAGCCGGTCGTGTTGATCGCGTAGATCCCGAGTCGGTACGGCAGCGTGTAGTTGTGCGCCTGGAGGTAGTTCAGCTGTCCGTTCGGATTCGTCGAGGTCACGTTGACGAGGTAATTGTTGACCCCGATGCTCGCGGTGGGGATGTAGTACTGGAACGAGACGATCCCGGCCGTCGCCGAGAGGGTCGGACCCGGGACCGAGTCGTCGAACAACCCCTCCTGGTCCGCAATGAGGAACGCGCCGTTGGCTCCGAGGACGGGCGGATTGTAGATGTCGCCCTCGCCCCCGTTCGCGTTGTAGTTCGCGAGGCCCGACGAACCCGTCGTCGGCAGCACGACGAGGGCCGCGACATCCTGCCCGAACCACGGTCCGTTGTACTCCGAGTTCGGAGCCGCGTATACCCCAGGCACGGAGGGGGCCTGGAAGAGCCAATAGGACATCGCGTAGGGGATGACCTGGATGTCGACGGTCGGTAGGTTTCGGAACGGGATGTAGAATCCCCCGGTCGCCCCCGTGGCCGTCGCATTCACGGCCACCCACTGACCGGCGCGCACAACCATCACGTCGGAGAACGCACCGACGATCGGGCCGGATTCCTGGACCTGCCAATAGTACTGATGATCGACGAGGCTGAAGTACTCAGAACCGGCGGGAGGGTCCGCCGGCGTGCCGATCGCGGTGGAGTCGGAGAGGGTGAGCGGGGAGGTCGCGACCAGAACCCCGACGATCAGAACCACCACGACCGTGATCCAGGTCCGTTCGGCCCGCTCCCGGCGCAGACGGGGCACCCGTCGAACGAACTTTCCGTCCGAGATCGGCACCGTCGGTTTCGGGTGGGTCGACTGGGCCATCTTGCGCACGATCTCGTCCAGCGAGAGCCCCTGCACCGTGAGGAGTTCTCCCTTGAAGAGCGTCAGCAGCACGTTCGCGACGAAGAACAGCTGCGCACCGATCGAGATGATCACAAAAACGGTGAGCCAGATCTGGTCGTCCACGACGGCCGTCGTGAGCGGGAAGATGAGGGAACGGCGGAGAATCCCGTCGGACCCGAGGAGATCCATGAAGAGCACCAGGCCGCTCCATCCGATGGCCGTGGAGACGAAGTGCGCCTGGGCCAGCCGCGGGGAGTACCAGAGACGCCCGGCGAGCAGGGGGAACGCTGCGTAGACGACCGCGAAGCCTCCCGCCGCGATCGAGAGCAGCGCGAGCGCATGAAAGTGGCTCACGATGAACAGCGTGTTGTGCAGATCAATGTCGAATGCGAGCGTGTTGTTGTCGGGACCGGTCAGCCCACCGGCCATCGTGCCCGCGAAGGAGAGCAACAGAAAGAGCGTGACCGCGTTCCATTGCCATTCTCCTTTCTGGACTCCCTTCGTCGTCATCCAGATGGTGAAGAACGTGATCGCCGAGGGCACGATGATGAGGAAGGTCAGGGCCTCGGTGAGCCACGCCGACCACGGAGGAACCGGCGTCAGGTAGAGGTGGTGAATCGAGAGCACCGGGGTCAGGATGGTGAAGATTACGGCCGCCGCGAACGCGGCCCGATAGCTGTAGATCGGTCGCTTCGCGAAGATCGGGACGAGGAAGTAAAAGGCCGTGATCGGGATCAGGAAGAGAATGTAGACGATGCCGTGTCCGAAGAACCAGAACACGACTTGGTTGAGGAGCGGGTTCACCGGGCCCGCGCCGAAGTAATTGAACAGATCCCAGACGGCCGAGGTCAACACAGCGGCGTAGGAGAGAGGAATCAGAATGACGGTGGCGATCACAAAAAGCGCGAACGGGGGTATCCGACGAACCTTCCCCCGGTGGCTCCTCCACCAGTCGAGGAAGTGCACCGCCATCCAGACGGCCCAGACGATGACCCCCACGCTGAGCGCGACCCAGCCGAAGTACCACAGCGGGCTCGCGACGTAGGAGGAGAGACCCCGGATGCCGAGCGGGGAGTAGAAGTACCATCCGAGCGCCGGAAAGTAGTTGTCGTTGAAGAACGGG
The DNA here is from genome assembly GCA_030039915.1 of Thermoplasmata archaeon. The sequence goes on from JASHUP010000132.1 coordinate 4,454, forward strand.
TAGATGTAGAATGGTCCTTCCATGAGGACCATACTCAGGTTCACGAGGAGCACCGAGAGGTAGTAGGCCCACTTGTGCCGGGGCGTTAAGCCGAAGGCCGTCACGAAGATGATGCCGAAGAGAGCGAGCTCGAGCTGCTGAGCGAACCCGAACAGCATTCGGATTCCGTGGAGGGTGAGCGAGGAGTAGATCTCCTGGTTCGAGAGATGCAACGGCTGGCCGAGAGCCCACGCGGTCACCTGGGTCCGCCAGCCGAAGATATCGACGGCGCCGACGATGCCCCAAAAGACCGCCGCGATCACCATCAGCATGGTGATCCGGGTCATCCAATCCCGGTCGAGTTGAAACACGCGCTGGAAGAACGACAGTTTCGTGAGCCGGGACCGAATCGCTTCCTCGGTCCGATCGAAGAAACCGACGATCGGTGGGGTCTTCTCGAACACCGGTACCGGTTGCTCGGCTGCGGGATGTTCGACAGGCTCGGGTGCGGACCCGCTCATTACTCGAAGGCCTGCGGTGAAGACTCTTCGAGGGTCTATGCCGAATGAGTTCGTACGGACGGACCAAGTGAATCGGAATCAACACCGGACCGCGTTCCGTCGGCCGGCCTGGTCGGGAAATTCACTCGGGGGGAGGGTAGGATTTGCCTTCGGTCGGGAGGTGTTCGACCGCCAGGTCACCCACGGTTCGTATCGGGGCACCGAGAGGGAGGATCGCAACGATCACCCCCCCAAAGCGCTGATAGATCCGGCATGTGTGCAGGGTGAGGCAACGCCCGCCGTAGAGGGGCCGACCTGTGAGATCCGGGTCATGGCCCCGCAGCATCACGCGGAGTCCCGTGACGGACAGGAACCGGTCGAGGTCGCGACTCCCCCACGGAGGGGCGACGCCCCGACCGATCAGCGACGCGTCCGACTCGGCCCAGGTGATCTCGGCAAAGCGAGCCTCGTCGAGGGATTCGAACGCCTTCGTCCAGGGAGAGGGAAGCTCTCCTCGGGGGAATCCGGCGTGAGCGAGGTAGGCACCATTCGAGGTCGTAACCGCGAACGGCCCGCGCTCGAGGAGGCCCACGAGACGGTCGTAGCGCGTCGAATCCGGTCCCCACAGCTCGTCGACTTCGTCAGGGAGATTGTGGGGGACCAAGGCGAGGTGATGGACCCCCTCGTGATTCCCTTGGATCAGGAAGACTCGGCCGGGCGCCTCCGCCGCGAGCGAAAGGAGATAGAGCGCGTTCGCCACCGAACCTTCTCCGCAGTCTTCGGGAGCGCGGTCGACGTAATCCCCCAGGCCGACGAGGCAGCGGTTTCCCTGCCGGTAGCGTCGGACGACCTCCTCCGTCGATCGCCAGTCCCCATGGGTGTCACCGAAGACGACCGCCTCGTCCGCGGTGGCGGAGCTGATTTCGGCCACCGGGGGCCGGACCGGCACCTGGTCCTCGAGCCAGTCGAGGAGTTCGTCCGCCTCCTCCGGCGACAGGCGCAGCAGCTCCCGCGGGGTACGAAGCGCATGAACCGCGGGCATTCGCTCTCCTCTTCTATGACGCACGGAGGAGTGCGGGGGGCCGGAGTTCCCGGCGGCCGGTCGTTCGGACCGGCCGGCCCTTTGAACCGGCGAATGCCCTAGGCAACAGGGTCCTAAGCCCTGCCTCGCTGACCCCGCCGACAGCGTCGGACGGATTGGCCGAGCTGGAGCACCCCCGCACCGGAAGAGTCGCAGGAGAAGAGGAGTAGCCCCGGCAGGAGTTTCGGCCGTCGGGGAATCCGACCACCGCGGCGTTCGAACCTGCGTCGCGAGATCCAGAGTCTCGCATGATTGGCCACTACACCACGGGGCTACGCGAATGCCAGCTTGGGACGGTTGATAAACGTTGCCGCGTGGGGGCGGGCCGACGAGCGTTGACGTCCGGTTCGACCACACGACACAAATAGACAAGGGCCGTCCCCCGCCCCGGCCATGCCCGGGGGTTCGCATGGTGGGGGAAGAGACGATCCGCCCAACCGCGCCGCAGGATTCGGCCGTCGTCCCCCGAATCTCGACCCCGGCTGCGCCGACTGAACCGCCGACGCTCCGGTGGAGTCGCCCCGCGACGTTCCTTTACCTCGCGGTGCCGGGAGCCATCGGCGTTCTCGCGGCCACGGACCCCGGATTTACCGCCGCCGGACTCGCGAGCTACCTTCCGACGGCCACGGTCGATGTGAGCTATTCGTTCCTGCGGATGTCGGCCGCCTACCTGCTGTCGCTGGCCTTCGCGCTCGCGTACGGGTACTACGCCGCCGTCCATCGCACCGGCGAGCGCGTGATGATCCCCGTGCTCGACATCCTGCAGTCGGTTCCGATCCTTGGATTCTTTCCGGTCGTCGTGCTCGTTCTCTACAATATTCCCCCGCTGGGATTCGGGCCGAACCTCGCGAGCGTCGTCCTCATCTTCACATCCATGTCCTGGAACATGGTCTTCGGCGTGTACGAATCGTTGAAGACCGTTCCGTCGGACCTGCGGGAAGCCGCGGACACGTTCCGACTGAGTGGGTGGCTTCGCTTCCGCCGTCTCCTCTTCCCGGCGACCGTGAATCGTCTGGTCTACAATTCGGTCCTCTCATGGACCGGTGGATGGTTCTTCCTCGTCGAAGCGGAGATCTTCACCACCAACGGAAAGGCACTTCCCGGCATCGGAAGTCTCCTGTCGTTCGCGGCCAGCGACCACAA
>JASHUP010000133.1 GCA_030039915.1 Thermoplasmata archaeon
CGGCAGCACAGTAAACCGATTCTGGCGGGGAGCCGATCCCCCTTGGCTCCCCGCCCACTTAGCTTTATGAGAGGCTCGGTCTCGGTGACCTTCGATGGACGGTCGGCTCTTCACGGTGCTCGTGCTCATCGTTCTCCCGGCCGCGCTCATTGGCGTCACGGTGCTCGAGTTCAGCTCGAATCCGGTCTCGATCCTGGCCCTGCTCGCCGTCATGATCGCGGGGTCGTTCTACCTGCTGTCCTATACGGAGTCGTTCGCGTAGGCGGATCGCCCCAGCCGGGGCGCCGAGTTTCGGGGTGACCGCGAACTAACCGTACATTCCCGGGGTGGTGGGCGGCCGTTGGGCCTCGGCGGGTGGCTGGGATCCCTGTTGGGACTTCATCACGGCCCGGATCGCCTTCTCGATCTGCTCGGCCTGTGCCCTTAGCGGCCCTGTGTCGATGTTCACCTCGGGAAGCAACCGATCCAGGGTCTCGATCAAAGCGGCCCCGGCCCGGTGGTCCGGAAGCCCCTCGTCGGACCGGGCGCTCACGAGGAGGACCGCGACGGGGATCGACTGGCCGATCCCCTGCACGAGCAGAGCGCCCGAGACGCCTCCGATGACCCCGTCGTCCAGGAGCCGGGCTTTCGAAGGGGCGAACCCTTTCACGATGCCGGGTTCCTTGCGGGAGTAGGCGACCCAGACCTGTTCCGCAGACTGCTCGTCGGCGACCGCGCTCTCTCCTTCCGCTTCCTCTTCGGCGCCCGGAGGATGGGGTACGACCCCCTCGAGTCCGACGATCATCCGGGCCTTGTGACGGGTTCCCGCGTCGATGATCGATCGCGCGATCGCGTTCGCCTGCGAGGGACTCGGCGGGAACTCCGAGAGAACGAGGCCGAGGTCGCGACGTCCGTAGACCCGGATCGTCGGGTTCACCACGCCTCCCTGGACGACCGCGATCGGGGAGATTTCCGGCGATTCGAAACGGCCGATCCGGGGAAGGTTCAGGGCTCGGATCATGTAGTGGGCCGCGACCGTCGTCGCAAGTCCGGCGCTCGGAAACGCCGAAATGAGCACCGAGCCCTCTCCAAAGTTCTCGCCCTCCGGGGCTTCCTCTTGCCAGGTGAATTCCATGGTCGACGCACCCTCCGGACCGTACCCGAGCGACCTATAGAGCCTGACGGAGCAAAGTTCACGTCAACCCCAAGTACTCGGGTCCGCTCGAGCGACGCGTGGGGCTTCCGCTCAAGGACCTGGTCAACGCTCAAGAGCTCCCCTGGGACGCCCTCTCGGGTCGGACCCTGGCGGTCGACGGGTACAACGCGGTCTACCAGTTCCTCGCGACCCTTCGTCAGCGCGACGGCCAGCTGTTCTCGGATCCCGAGGGAAGGGTCACGAGCCACCTGATGGGCGTCTTCTACCGAACGACGTCCCTTCTGCGCGAGGGAGTCCTCCCGGTGTGGGTGTTCGATGGCAAGCCCCCCGAGCGCAAGGCCGGGACGATCCGCCAGAGAATCGCCGCGAAAGAGAAGGCGGAGGAGCAGTGGCAGGAGGCCCTGGCGGCGGGGGATCTCGAAACCGCCCGACGACGCGCGGCCCAGACGTCGCGGCTCACTCGACCGATGGTCGACGAGCTTCGACAGCTCCTCCAGGCTCTCGGCGTTCCGTTCGTCCAGGCGCCCGGGGAGGGCGAGGCCCAGGCGGCGGTCATGGCCGCCCGGGGAACGGTCTGGGCGACCGGCTCCGAGGACTACGATACCCTTCTCTTCGGCTCGCCCCGTCTCGTCCGGGGACTCGCGGCGCGGGGCCGCGGGGGAGCGACGCCGGGCGCTCAACTGATCGACCGGACCGAGCTCCTATCGGGACTCGGCATCAGCGAGGAGGAACTGATCCTCCTCGGGATCGTGATGGGAACGGACTTCAACGACGGGGTCCGGGGGTACGGACCGAAGAAGTCGCTGAAGCTCGTCCAGGAGCACCTTGGGTTCCGGGCGACCGTCGACAAGGTCGGACTCGACCTCAAGGAGGCGGAGGAGGTCGCCGAGATCTTCCGCCACCCGCCCGCGGTGGACGTCGAGGCCCCGACGTTCGGTCCCGTCGACGAGGCGGCGGTTCGGACCATCCTGGTCGACGAGCACGGGTTCTCCGACGAGCGGGTGCGTGCGGCGATCGCCCGCGCGCGCCAGCGACCTCCCGCCGCCTCGACGCCACAGGAGGCGCGCGGCCACCAGACCCTGCTCGAAACCTTCGGGGGTCCTGCCAATCCATGACGCTCTACGAGTGTGTGCCGAATTTCTCGGAAGGACGGGACGCCGAACGGATCGAGCGGATCGTCGCACCGGCGCGCGAGGTGGCGAGCGTGACCGTGCTCGATGTGGAGCGGAACGCCGACCACAACCGCTGCGTCGTGAGCCTCGTCGGCGAAGGCGAGGGCCTCGTGGAGGCCGCCTTTCGGATGATTCGCGTCGCGACCGAACTCATCGACCTCAACGTACAGCGGGGGGAGCATCCGCGGATGGGAGCGACGGACGTCGTACCGTTCGTTCCTCTCGGGAGCTCGACCATGGCGGACGCGGTCCGGCTCGCCGAACGGTTGGGAGCGCGCGTCGCGAAAGATCTCGGCATCCCGGTGTACCTCTACGCTGCGGCGGCCAAACGGCCCGAACGCGCGGACCTCGCCGTGGTGCGCGAGGGCCAGTTCGAAGGGCTGCGCGAGGTCATCGCGACCGACCCGGCCCGCGCCCCCGATTTCGGAGAACCGAAGCTCCATCCCACGGCCGGAGCGGTGGCGATCGGAGCCCGTCCGCTGCTGATCGCCTACAACGCCTACCTCACCACTCCGGACGTCGCCATCGCAAAACGCGTGGCCAAGGCCGTCCGATCGCGCGACGGAGGCCTTCCCGAGGTGAAGGCGCTGGGATTCGAGATCCGGGAGCGCAATCGGGCGCAGGTCTCCATGAACCTCACCGACTACCGGGTCACCCCGATCCATCGGACGCTCGAGGCGGTCCGCCGGGAGGCGGCCCGGTTCGGCGTCGCGGTCGAGGAGTCCGAGATCGTGGGACTCGTTCCCGAGGACGCTCTGTTCGACGCGGCCGAGTACTATCTCCAACTGCACTCGTTCGACCGGGCCGCGGTGCTCGAGCGCAAGGTCCGCTCGGTGGAAAACTCCGGCCCCGGTCACGAGTCGATCGCCTCCTTCGCCGCTCGCCTCGCCGCCCGCACGCCCACGCCGGGGGGCGGTGCCGCTGCGGGCGTCGTCGCCGCGCTCGCCTCCGCGCTCGGACAGATGGTGCTCGCCTATTCGATCGACCCCGCGAAGCCCGCGGAGGACCTGGTCTCCGTGGATGCAGCGCTCAAGACCGGGCGCCACCGGTTCCTCGAGCTCGCGGACGAGGACGCCCTCTCGTACGACGCGGTCCGGCAAGCGAAGAGGGCCCGCAAGGAGCGACCTTCGGACCCCACCACCCAGGACGCATACCTTCGGGCCGTCCGCGGCGCCGCCGAAGTGCCGCTCGAGACCGCCCGACGGGCGGTTGAGCTCGCCGGTCGTCTCGACAGCGTTCGGACTCGTACACGGGCGGCCCTCGCGAGTGACCTCGTGACCTCCCTCGCGTTGTTCCGCGCCGCCACCGAAGGGGCGCTCGCCAATGTCGCGATCAACCTCGAGGACCTGAAGGCGGCGGGTCAGTCCGTCGAGGCTCTCGAGGCCGAGGTCGCCCGGCTCTCGCGGAATCCCTGAGGACGACCGAATGGCAGGCGAGGAGCACTCCGGACCTCGCCGACCGCACGTCTGGGTGAACTGCGCCGCGTCCTTGGCCGGCCGCCTCGCCCTGGCCGGGGGAAAGCGGGCGCACCTTTCCGGACCCGAGGACCTCGCGCGGGTACAGCGGATCCGGGCCCAGTCGGATGCCATCCTGGTCGGCGTCGGGACGGTCGTGAAGGACGACCCGTCGCTTCGGGTGCACTGGGAGCTGCTCGGGCTCCCGCCCGGCAAGAACCCGACTCGGGTCGTGGTCGACGCGAGCGGCCGAACCCCGGCCGACGCACGTGTGCTGGATGGCTCAACGCCCACGATCGTCGCGACGTCGGAGCGATCCACCCGGGTGTTCCCTCCGCATGTTCGGACGGTCGTGGCGGGAGCGACGCGGGTCGACCTCCCGCGGCTCTTCGCGACCCTCCTCGACCTGGGCGTGCGTCGGCTGATGGTCGAGGGCGGCGCCGAGATCCTCGCGAGCGTCCTGCGGGGAGGGCTCTTCGACCGGTTCACGGTCTACTACGCGCCCGTCGTCATCGGGGGCGCGAGCGCCCCCGCCCTGGTGAGCGGACCCGAGTCCCGGACCGCCGATGAGGCCGCGACGTTCACCTTGCTCGCGGTCGAACGGGTGGGAGCCGGGTATCTCGCCACGTACGGCCCTCTCCCGGCAGTGTCGGAAGCCGGCGCAGGCCCTCCAGCCCCCCGTTCAAGTCGGGACTCAAGTTCATAACCCGGAAGGAAACCTCTCTGGACAGTCGGGTACGCCCGAACCGAGGTCCTCGTGTCCGCTCCGGCCCAGTACGCCCCTCCGGCCCCCTCGCGGCCGCTCGGGGTCGCGATCCTGGCCGTTCTGGTCGGAATCTACGGGTTCCTCCTGATCCTCGGCGGCGCCCTGCTGATCGCGGGCGCGGCCGCGCTCACCTATTTCGGGGTCCCGTCCGGTCTCGGGGGCCTCGGCGGGGTCACGCTCGGCGCCATCATCCTCATCGTCGGTCTGATCATCCTCGGATTGGCCCTCGGCCTCTGGCACCTTCGAATGTGGGCGCTCGTGCTCACCCTCCTCTTCCTCATCTTCGAACTCGTGTCGTACGGCCTCGTCGGCGCATTCGTCACCTTCGGGTTCATCTTCGCGCTCATCCTCTTCGTCTACCTCTTGGCCGTCCGCCGCCACTTCCGCTAGACCGGCGCCCGACCGGCCGGAGCCCCGCCCCGCGCGCGGGGTATGCGTTCCTCCGCGGCGCGCACCCATTATCAACCCGGGCGACTCCTCACGCACGAGGCGTACGGATGAAGCTCGTGCACTTCACGCTCCAGGACCAGTTCCACTTCGGCATGATCACGGACTCGAACGAGTTCATCGACCTCGATACCGCGTGCCGGGATTACTACGGGGTCAATCCGGTCAAGGGCGCGGACCCGAGCCGGTTCCGCGACATGCAGGCGTTCTTCGGCGGCGGCGCCGATTCGGTGGCCCTCACGAAGAAGATCATCCAGTACGTCGACCGACGCCGTCAGGCCGGTTGGACCCCGCGCGCCGCGACCGGGGCCCGATTCCTCTTCAAGCCCGAGGAAGGGGTCAAACTGCTCGCCCCGGTCGTCCGGGGGAGCAAGGTCTACTGCCTCGCATCCAACTCGCGAAGCCACGTCACGGAGCAGAAGAAGCCGCTTCCGACGCACCCGTACGTGTTCTCCCGCTACTTCAACAGCCTCGTCGGTCCGAGCGAGAGCCTGGTGCTCAATCCGGCCGGGGCGTTCCCCGACGTCGAGCTCGAGCTGGCCGCGGTGATCGGCCAGCGCGGCAAGCACATCCCCGCCGCCAAGGCGATGGAGTTCGTCGCGGGCTACACCATCGCCCTCGACATGGGCTACCGGGACCTGCAGTACCCGGCCGATGGGCCGGTCGACTGGGTCATGGGAAAAGGCTTCGATGCCACCATGGCCGTGGGACCGTGGGTGGTACCGAAGGAGGAGGTCGGCGACCCGTACCCGCTCGCGATGGAACTCAAGGTGGGCGGGACCGTCCGACAGCGCGGGGACACGTCGGACTACATCTTCCGGATTCCCGAGATCCTGGCCCACCTGTCCCAGGGGATCACGTTCGAGCCGGGCGACATCCTCTCACTCGGTAGCCTCGGGGGCGTCCCGGGATTCGAGTTCGGCAACGAGTCGCGCAAGCTGAAGGCGGGCGATCAGGTCGAGGGGTCGATCGAGAAGATCGGGCGGATCGTCATCCCGGTGAAGGCCGAAGCGCCGCCTCCCCCCGCAGCACCAGAAAAAGCGCGACCGGCGTAGGGAGCTCGTCGGTGCCGCCGGGCACGGCGTGGACCTCGCCGCCCGGGAACGGATAGCGGGCCTCCTCGAGGTAGGTGAGCGGCGTCCGGCGGTCGTCCGCTCCGGCGACCGGGGCAACGCGGAACGGGTCGAACTCCGCGAGGTCGTCGCGCCCGAGCGGCACTACGCGGAACCCGGTGCCGCCGTGCAGTGAGTCCGGCAGGCGGATCAGCCGATGGATATCGGTGGTGACCGGCGCATCCGTCTCCCCCTGGACTTCGACGGCGGCGCGCGGCACGACCGCTTCGAGGAAATCGGCCCCGAGGTCCCTGCGGAAGACGTCGAGAGAGAGGTGGCTCCGGATCTTGGCCGCCCCGCCTTGGTCGATGAGCAGTTTCGCGTAATGCCGAGCCTTCGCGGCGGAGAGCCCGTACGCCTTCATCTCGGCCATGGCGAGCGCGGAACCCTGCTCCTCCCAGCGCCGAAGGACCTCGAGCAACGCCCGCGTGGTCCGCCCCCTCCATCCCGGGGCGTCGGGCGGAGCGAGCGCGCGGGTCCGAGGCGCCCGCCCCCCGGTCGGGGCCGCATCACCGTCATCGTCCGCGACCGCGGCGGTCCGGCCCGACCGCACGTCCGTTCGACGCCCCTCGACGACCCTCATCGGCTCGAAGCCGGTCCCGAGAATGTAATCGACGAGCTCGCGGCGCTCGGGGCTGGACAGCGGCAGGAACCGATCGTCCCGGATGTGGACGTGGTACCCTCGTCCGCCGGAAAAGACGAACGAGGTGAACGCCGGGTCGACGCCGAAGTCCCCGAACAGGAAGTCGTCCACGAGGTCGATGAGGCGGGTCTTCACGAGCGCGAGCTGGCCCGCGTAATCGAGCGTCTCCGCTCCCCGAAGGTGGTCCGAATCGAGGTCGAAGATCAGGTCGGCCCCGAGCCATCCCTTCTCCGACATCGTTGGCGCGGCCGGGTTCCGGTAGTAGGCCGAAGAGTAGTAGACGTGGCGCGGCGACTCGCGTCGAAGAAATCCCGCGAACTCCTCGGGGGTCCGCAAGGTCGCGTGCCGACGCATCATCGTCTCGACCGAGAACGGGAACGCCGCGAATTCGCGGCGGGCGAGCCGATGCGGAGCGGCGACCCGCGCGCTCCGGTAGTACTCCGCGAACTGCCGGCGCGCCCAGTCGAGGGTCGCTCCCTCGAGCGTGACGTTCTTTCCCACGGAGCTAGTCCCCCGCGCCCTCGACCTCGTCGAGGGAGGTCGCCTCCTTGAGCGCGTCGTCCTGCTTCAACCGGGCGAGGAGATGGAAGACCGTCGAGTGTTCGCTCCCTTTCATCAGCAGTTCGACCGCGCGGGTCGCGC
>JASHUP010000134.1 GCA_030039915.1 Thermoplasmata archaeon
CGATGAATTCCGGCCGGATCCGCTTCAGCTCCGAGTCGGGGAAGTCGGCGAGGATGTCCCAGGCGATCGCGAGGCTCTCGTCGATCGACCGGTCCTCGTCGGGCCGCTGGTTCACGAACTCGGCCTCGAAGCGGTCGGCCGCCTTGAGATAGAGGCGGTCGGTCGCGCTGAGCGCCTCCTCACCGACGATCGCGGAAAGGGCGCGCTGGTCCTTCCCCGTCGCGTAGGCGGCGAACAGTTGATCGGAGACCCCCCGGTGGTCCTCCCGCGTTCGGCCCTTGCCGATCCCCTGGCCCATGAGGCGCGAGAGCGACGGCAGGATGTCGATCGGCGGGTAGATGCCGCGCCGCTGGATGTCGCGGCTGACGTAGACCTGGCCCTCCGTGATGTAGCCGGTGAGGTCGGGGATCGGGTGCGTCACGTCATCCGCCGGCATCGTGAGGATCGGGAGCTGGGTGATCGACCCCTTGCGCCCGTGGATCTTCCCCGCGCGCTCGTAGATCGTGGCGAGGTCGGTATAGAGATACCCCGGGTAGCCGCGGCGGCCCGGCACCTCTTCTCGAGCCGCCGAGACCTCGCGGAGCGCCTCGCAGTAGTTCGTCATGTCGGTGAGGACGACCAGGATGTGGAGGTCGCGCTCGTAGGCGAGGAACTCCGCGGCCGTGAGCGCCATGCGCGGCGTCACGACCCGTTCCATCGACGGGTCGGAGGAGAGGTTCAGGAAGACGACCGCGCGCTCGAGCGCCCCGGTCGACTCGAACTCCTTGAGGAAGAAGTTCGCCTCTTCGCTCGTGATCCCCATCGCCGCGAAGACGACCGCGAACCCCTCCGAGGAGTCGCGCAGCTTCGCCTGGCGCACGATCTGCGCGGCGATCTGGTTGTGCGGTAGCCCCGCGCCCGAGAAGATCGGCAGCTTCTGGCCGCGCACGAGCGTGTTGTTGACGTCGATCGTGGAGATGCCCGTCTGGATGAACTCGCTCGGCTCCTCCCGCGAGTACGGGTTCATCGCGTTCCCGACGATCTCGAGCCGGGTCTCGCTCACGATCCGCGGGCCGCCGTCGCGCGGCTCGCCGAGCCCCGTGAAGACGCGCCCGAGCATCTCGTCCGAGACGGGAAGGGTCGCGACCTCGCCGAGGAACTTCACGCTCGTCTGTTCGAGGTTGATGCCCATCGTCGGTCCGAAGACCTGGACGATCGCGAGCCCCTTCCTCGAATCGAGCACCTGGCCCTGCCGGCGCTCCCCGGTGGGCAGCTGGATCTCGACGATCTCTCCGTAGGCCGCGTTCGCGATGTCCCGCACGAAGAGCAGCGGTCCCGCGACCCGGTCGATCGTCCGGTAGTCGACCGGCACGTCGGGGCTGTCGCGGGTCGCGGCCGTTCCCTTCGCGGCCATCAGGCGGCCCCCTTCGCGGTCAGAGCGCCGACCGCGAGGTCGGTCTCCCGCTCCAGCTCCCCGAACTGCTTTTCGGCCTCCGCCTCGGGGATCCACTTCATCCGGGAGAGCTTCGTGCGGACCGGGAGCTTCTGAAGCTCCGCCACCGTCGCTCCCTTGCCGATCGCCTCCTGTTCGAGGTCGCCGAAGCGCAGGATCGTGCGGAGCATGCGGGCCTGTTTCTGGATCGAGGTGTAGGTGTCGACCTCGTCGTACGCGCTCTGCTGCAGGTAATCCTCGCGGATCATCCGGGCCACGTCCAGGACCGCTTTCTCCCGTTCGGGGAGCGCGTCGACCCCGACCAGCTGGACGATCTCCTGGAGTTCCGACTCCTTTTGCAGCGTCTGGAGGGCCTTCTGGCGCAGGGCGGTGAAATCCTTCGAGAGCTCCTTCGCATACCACTGCTCGAGGTCTCCCGTGTAGAGCGAGTAGCTCTGCAGCCAGTTGATGGACGGGAAGTGACGACGCGACGCGAGCGAGGCGTCGAGCGCCCAGAAGACGCGGGCGACGCGGAGCGTGTTCTGGCTCACCGGTTCCGAGGTATCGCCACCGGGCGGCGAGACGGCGCCGACCACGCTGACCGAGCCGTTGCGTCCCTCCGGCGAGAGCGTGACAACGCGTCCGGCCCGCTCGTAGAATTCGGCGATGCGGCGGCCCAGGTACGCCGGGTATCCCTCCTCACCGGGCATCTCTTCGAGCCGCCCCGAGATCTCCCGCATCGCCTCGGCCCACCGGCTGGTGGAATCGGCCATCAGGGCTACGTCGTAGCCCATGTCCCGGTAGTACTCGGCGATCGTCATGCCCGTGTACACGCTCGCTTCGCGGGCGGCGACCGGCATGTTCGAGGTGTTCGCGATGAGCACGGTCCGTTCCATCAGCGGTCGGCCCGACTTCGGGTCCTGAAGCTTCGGGAACGTCGCAAGGACCTCGGTCATCTCGTTGCCGCGCTCCCCGCACCCCACGTACACGACCACGTCCGAGTCCGCCCACTTCGCGAGCTGCTGCTGGATGACGGTGTTGTGGAGGAGGACGCCGCCGTTGCCGCCGACGAAGTTAGCGCCGAACTCCGGGACGGCGAAATCGTAGACGTCGAACGGACCGGCCTCCTCTTCGACCTCCACGACCTCGTCGCAAAAGAGCCACTCCAGCAGGTCGCGCAGCCGAGACGCGACGGGCTCGATCGAACGCATCGACCCCATGGCGTGGCCCGGGTCCAGGAACCGAGAGAACGTGCTGGCGGCCATGCGTTCGCCGTTCCCGATGTAGTTGTGAATCTCGATCCCGTCGTGCAGCAGGCCAGAATAGGAGTAGTGAGCCCGATACAATCTCTCGATCTCGCGGGGAGTCAACGGCACCACGTCGGTCGCCGTGTAGGTCGTGCGCGTAGCTCGGGCGTAGGCCGCGACCGCGGCCAGCTTCGGAGTGTCGGCACCCAGCGCTCCGCTCAGGTAGCGGAGGTTCCGTACTCCGCGCACAAAGACCCTGAAGTACTCCGTTCCGTGGACGAACCGGTGACCGAGCGACGACACGATCCCGAACCGCGAGAGAGCGTAGACCAGTTCGGTCCGAAGTCGGGAGCTCTTGGTGCAGAACTCGACCTCCTTCCCCGAGAAGCCCCCGTCTCCGAGGTAGTAACCGCGCAGGAAACCTTCGAGAATGTCGTCGGGCGAACGGAGCACGAGGGCCGGGATCCGTTTGTCCCCGGAGATCCGCCCGGTACCGAGCCGGTCGAGCAGGCGCACCAGCGATGTGCTGGACACTAGGGCGTTCGGAGTCTTCCCGGACTGTCGCTCGATCGTGCCTTCGATGCCGAAGAGGTGCTTCGTGAGGGCGAGGAACCGGTCCAGGAGCGGCTGCTCGGAGTTCGTGAAGACGACCGTGCGGCCGCCGCGGACGTACCCTTCCGCCACGAACAACCCGAGGAACTCCGCGAGCTCCCGGGACATGCGCTCGGGAATCGAAATCGTCTTTCCGTGACGTCGGAGGGGCGGGAGAGAGATGCGAAGGACCGGGGCGTCGACGGGACCAGGGGTCTTTCGTACGGAAGCGAGATAGTCCCCCGGCTTCACGTCGCGCGCCGGGGTCTCCTTTAGCGACCCGTCCGGACCGAAGGTGAAGAGACGGTGGACCGGCGTCACCCGGACGCTCCTTCCGGAGCGAGTCCGAACCCGCACCAGGGAGTCGCTCTTTCCCCGGAACGCAGCGCGGGTCTCACTGCGGACGACGGTCTCTCCGACCAACGAACACAGCGCGATGGGCGCCCGGAGGGTGACCCATTCTTCGACCCCGTCGACGCGAACGTCTCCGGCTCGCCGAGCCTTCGCGTAGAGGTCCGCAATGTTCACGACCTCTCCGGTGCCGAGGAGCACCGGAGTGTCGCCGGCGACGCACTTTCCACTCCCGAACGGACCGGGCACGCACGCGGTCCCGCCCTTCGCCACCGGGAAGAAACTGTCCACCACTCGTTGGCCCGTGATCAACGGAATATCCGGCGGCAGCTTCTGAGCTACTGGGCGCGGAACTCGGACCACCCACTTGTGCGAGAGCGTGAGCGGGACGGAGCCGGCCGCCGTTTGTAGCGATCCGATGGGATCATGGACGGTGTACTTTCCGCTCCTCAGTTCCTTCAGGGTCCCGGAGAGCCCCGGCGGAACCAGGATCTTGTGGAGGATGAGCTGGGTTTCCTGTACGGTACCGAGGATCGTCCCGGCCGTGACCTCGCTGCCGACCTTCGCGCTGGCGGTGAACTCCCAGACAGCCTTTTCGTCGAGCGGGGCGGCAAGGGTCCCGCGCGTGATGAAATCCCCGACCGACTTCTGGATGACATCGAGCGGCCGCTGGACGCCGTCATAGATCGACTTGAGGAGCCCCGGACCCAGTTCGACGCTGAGCGCCTGGCCGGTATTCTCGACCGGGTCCCCCGGACGGATGCCGGTGGTGTCCTCGTACACCTGGACGGTGGCGGTCCCGCCGACGAGCCGGATGATCTCCCCGACGAGCCCGAGCGAGCCCACGCGCACGACATCGTACATCTTGGCGTCCGCAAGTCCCTCGGCGATGACGACCGGACCGGACACCCGTGAAACGGACCCTGCCATGGTTCTTCCTCCGCTACGTCGCGACCGAAAGCGTGACGCCCAGCACACGCTTCGCAAGCGTGTCGATGCTCTCGACTTCGAACTCGCCCGTCGGCGTAGGCACGAAGACGACGAGGGGGTGAAGGGACGCATCCGCAGCGTTGCGCTGCGCGTCCGACAGACGGGCACGGATCGCCTGCGTCGCGATGATGAGCGTGAATCCTCCCGTCATCGCCCGCTGGAACTCTGCGACCGAGTTCTCCGGCGTGACCTCGACGACGTCCTTGAGGCCGATGAGGCGGAAGCCGATCGCGAGCTCGCGCTCGCCTACCACGACGGTGCGCCCCGTCTCCTTCGGCGTGTCGGGCACGGTAGCGTCGGCGGGGTTCCGGGCTATTTAACGGCTCCTTGGGGTTGACTGACGGCGACGCCGGGCGGCGCCCCGGACGGGTCCCGCGCGTCCTTCGAACGCGGCCCGACCGGCGGCGTGGACCCGTCCCGCGGACTCGAGCTCGCGGAAGAGTCGACGGTTGCCGTCCGTCCAGGAGCTGTCGGGGCGGCGAGGGGTGAACCGGTTCGCGTAGCGCTCGTCATCGATCCGTCGGACGGTCGAATCGATCCAACCGAAGGAGACCGCCTGTTCGACCGCCTCCGCGTAAACGATTCCGCGGCGACCGGTGTCGGCCTTCGAGAACCCGACCCAGACCTCCTCCCGGTCCGCGTGGTGAGCCTCAAACCAGGAGCGCAGGTCGTCCGCGCTCGCGAAGAAGCGTGCGCGGATCGGCTTCGGCATTCGCGCTACTTGTAGACGGAGAGGTGCACGTGGTTCTCGTCGTCCGTGATGAGGATGCACTCTCCTTCGCACTCGAAGAGGCAGGCCTCGCAGACGATGCATTCCGGGCCGTGGATAGCGAGGGACTTCTCCCCCCGGAACTGGAACTTCGCTCCGACCGCCGGGTCGTCCACGACATCCGGCACCTCGTCGCGCGGGCGGAGCTCAAAGACGTTGACCGGGCAGACGTCGCGACAGTGCGCGCACCCCGTGCACTTCGCGATGTCGATGTCGACCTGGACCATCGCCGGCCCCTCCCGTCCTCCGAGCGAGGTGGCCTATTAGGGTTGCGCGGGCGGAGGGTCGGGTCCCTTCGAACCGCGTCGGGGGTGTCGCCCGCGTCCGAGCTCCCGCTCGCCGACGAACGGGTTCGCCGAGAGGTACCGTGCTCCGCCCATCTCCTCCCGAACCGCCTCCGGGACCTCCACGCGTCCGTCGTCGGTCTGGTAATTCTCGAGGATCGCGATGACGAGGCGGGGAAGGGCCACGCCGGAGCCGTTCAAGGTATGGACCGCCTCGGGCCGCGCCGACTGCTGGCGACGGAAACGGATGTTCGCGCGTACCGCCTGATAGGCCTCGAAATTGGAGACCGAGCTCACCTCGAGCCAGCGCTCGCTTCCCGGCGCCCAGAGCTCGAGGTCGTAGCATTTCGCGGCCTTCTCGGAGAGGTCGCCCGTGCAGAGGCTCACGGTGCGGAACGGCAGGTCGAGCCGGCGGAGGACCTCCTCGCACTCCGCGCGCAGCTCCTCGAGGGCGTCGTACGAAACTTCGGGCGGGGTGAACTGCACCAGCTCGACCTTGTCGAATTGATGGACCCGAGCGATCCCTCGGGTCTCGACTCCGTGGCTGCCGGCCTCGCGCCGGAAACACGGCGTGTAGGCGACGAGCCGGATCGGCAGGTCCTCGGCGAGCAGAACCTCGTCCCGAAAGAGGTTCGTCACCGGGACCTCGGCGGTCGGTGCGAGCCAGAGGTCGTCGGTCTTGACCTGGTAGGAGTCCTCGGCGAACTTCGGGAGCTGGCCCGTTCCGACCATCGACTCGCTGCGGATGAGGATCGGGGGAGCGACCTCGAGGTACCCGCGCGACCG
>JASHUP010000135.1 GCA_030039915.1 Thermoplasmata archaeon
GCTCGAATTGGAAGGAGCGCTGGCGAAACTCGAGGACGTTGATCTCGAGGTCGCTCAGGTCGAGCACTCGGAACCGACCGTTCTCTGCCAGATAACGGTAGGGAGCGGGGTACCGGCCCCGCCGACGGAGGGCGGGCCGTGTTGGCAACGCTAATAAACCGTCGCCCGTACCGCGGCGCGTCCGGACTGAGAGGGAATGAAACGTTCTTCGCGGGTTTGGAAGAAGCGCGGCCACATGCGTTGGAAGTGGCGCAAGAAGCGGATGCGCCGCCGCATGAGAGCCCAGAAGATGCGCAAGCAGTGAGTCGGTCCCCGCGGAGGAGGGGACGAACCCTTTCCCGTTCCTACCAGCCCGCCCGTTCGAGTTCCCGAGACTTCTTCGTCGCCTTCTTCCACTCCCGGTAGTGCTCCCGGCAGAGCGGGGCGCGACGGCCGCGGTCCGGAAGCCCGGGAAAGGCCTTCCGCGCCTCGGTGAGCGAGAGCCGTCGGGCCGACGGAGCCCCGCAGCCCGAGACGAGGCACGGCTCCTCCTCGGGCTCCGGCCGTCGAGGTCGGATCGGGTCCGGGGTCATCGGCGGGCCTTCTTCGCCGCGTCGGCGACCAGGCTCGGGATCTCGTACGGGAAACGGGCGACCCGGGCGCCGGCTGCCTCCAGGGCGGCGACCTTCGTCTCGGCGGTTCCCTTTCCGCGGGTGATGATCGCTCCGGCGTGACCCATTCTCTTCCCCGGGGGCGCGCTCCGGCCGGCGATGTAGGCGACGACCGGCTTCGTGAAGTGGTGTCGGATGTACTCCGCGCCGTCCTCCTCCGCGGTGCCGCCGATCTCCCCCACGAGGACGAGCGCGTCCGTCTCCGGGTCCGCCTCGAAGAGAGGGAGGGCATCGACGAACGACGTCCCGACGACCGGGTCGCCCCCCAGTCCGATGCAGGTCGACTGGCCCAGTCCGACCTCCTTGATCCCGTTGACGATCTCGTAGGTCAGCGTTCCGCTCCGTGAGATGACCCCGATGCGACCGGGCTGGAAGACGACGTTCGGGATGATCCCGACCTTCGCTTTCCCGGGCGAGGCGATCCCGGGGCAATTGGGACCGATGATCCGGGTCCCCTTCGACCGCGCGTAGTGGTACATCACGAGCATGTCGTGGAACGGGATGTGCTCGGTCACGACTACGCAGAGGCGGATCCCGGCGTCCACGGCCTCGAGGAGCGCGTCCTTCGCGAACGGAGCGGGAACGAAGATGCACGATGCGTTCGCGTGCGTCGCGTCGACCGCGTCACGGACCGCGTCGTACACGGGCACGTTCTCCACGATCGTCCCGGCTTTGCCCGGAGTGACGCCCGCGACCACGCGAGTGCCGAACAGCTGCATCTGACGAGCGTGGACCGTGCCCTGGTGACCGGTGATCCCCTGGACCACCACCCGGGTCTCGGCGTCGACGAGCACGCTCACGGTCGCCCCCGCGCCGCGTCGACCGCCGCCTGCGCCGAGGACCGCAGGTCGGACACCGACGTGACCCCGGCCGCCCGCAGGATCTCGATCCCTTCCTTTTCGTTGTTGCCACGGATTCGAGCGATGAGCGGGAATCGCTCGTCCGCCGGTACCTGGCGCATCGCCTCGACCAGCCCCTTCGCGACCGTGTCGCATCGAGTGACGCCACCGAAGATGTTGAGGAACACCGAGGCGGGTTTCGCCCGGGCCATCAATAGGAACGCCTCGGTGACCTTCTTCGGATCGTCCGTCCCGCCCAGGTCGAGGAAGACCCCGGGAGACCCGCCGAGCTCCTTCAGGACGTCCAGCGTAGCCATCGTGAGCCCCGCACCGTTCGCGATGACCCCGATATTCCCGTCGAGCTGCACGAAGGCAATCTCCTTCTCGCGGGCGATCTCCTCCAGCTCGGTACGGTCGTCGCGAATCTCCGCGTACTCGGGGTGCCGGAACGCCGCGTCATCCTCGATGATCACCTTCGCGTCGAGGGCGACCAGGCGATCCCCCACGAGCGCGAGCGGGTTGATCTCGACGAGCTCCGCGTCCTCCTGCTGGAAGACCTGCCAGACCGAGTCGAGGAGGCGGTCGAGCGACTTGGCCGATGCCCCCGCGAGACCGAGGACCTTCGCCACGCGGCGCTTCTCGTAGCCGGTGAGTCCGGGGAAGGGGTCGACCGGTTGTCGGTCGATCGCGCTATCTGGCACCGACTCGATCTCAACCCCGCCGTCCGCGCTCGCGATGATCACCGGTACCCGATGGGTCCGGTCGAGGGTCAACGAGAGGTACAGCTCCCGGGCGATGGGGAGTTTCTCTTCGAGCAGGAGCTCGTGTACCCTCTCCCCCTTGAACTCGAGGCCGAGGATCGCGGCGGCCGCCGTACGGACCTCCTCGGGGGAGTCTGCGAAGCGCACGGCCCCGCCCTTTCCGCGTCCTCCGGCGAGCACTTGAGCCTTGATGACACAGGGAAGGGGTACGGCTCCGTTGCGGACCAAGGTCTCGGCCTGCTCGACGGAACGAGCGACTTCCCCGCGCGGGAGAGGTACCCCGTACTTCCGGAAGACGTTCTTTCCCTGCCACTCGGCGAGCTTGACCATCGGAACCCTCGGCGCGCGCATGGGGCCCGGCTATTAAGGGCGGCGGTCGCCGCGGCCGACTCCGGTTGCCTCCGGCGTCCCCGGCCGACCCCAAGCGGGTCGTGGACCGCGTCGTTCACACTGTGAATATAACGTGTCGCTGCGTCACAGACAAATCGCTTAAAAGGGCCCCGTCGTCTCCACGCCGAGGAAGCGAGACCGATGGGCGACTTCTGGATCTTTCTGGCGCTGACTTCGGCGATGGGACTCTCCATCTTCCTCTCGATGCCGATCGTCTACAGCAAGCGAGCGCAGGGGCGATGGGCGACGGGCCTCAACGCGGGGGCGATCGGGATCCTCATCTTCCTCCTCGCGGACGTATTTTCGGACGTCTCACCGACGATCTATCCCGGGGGGGCCTACGTGGCCAACCTCGAGTATTCGGTGGCGTTCGGGGCCGCGTTCCTGGTCGCCTTTCTGGGGCTCTACTTCGTGGACAATCTGCCTCGGAACGCGCCGAGAGGTACCGATGCGGGGGCGACCGCCGCGGGGGTCGATAGCGGTCCCCGCCGGACCGCGCTCATCATCGCGCTCGGGATCGGGCTTCAGAACCTCACCGAGGGCCTCGTCTTCGGAGTGAATTGGACCCTCGGAACGGTCGGGGTCCTCGCGGTGGTCTTCGTCGGCTTCTTCCTGCAGAACGTGACCGAAGGATTCCCCATCGCCTCCCCGTTCCTCGGGACGAACGCACGCCGGGGGGCGGCGATGATGGCCGGGTTGTTCCTGGTCGGGGGTCTTCCGACGATCCTCGGCGGAGCAATGGGATACTACTGGACCAGCAGTCTCTTCCTCGTAGTGTTCGACGCGCTCGCGATCGGAGCGATCGCGTATGTGATCCTGCCGATGCTCCGCGTCGCGTTCCGACCGCTCGAGACGCGAGAGCTTTCTGTCCGACGCAATCAACTCGTCTACGTGGGAGTCATGCTCGGTTTCCTCCTCGGTTTCGCCGTGAACGCGGTTTGAAATCGAACCGCGAGGATAGCCCGACCGGGTCCGAATGACCGGCTCCCCTCCTTCCCCCGTCGCCTGGGTCCAGGTGATGCAGGCGCTCGTTGCTCGCGAGCTCGTCGAGGGGTTCGGCCTCTCGGAGCGGCAGACGGCGGAAATGCTCGGGATTGTCCCTTCCTCCGTCTCCCAATACTTGTCGGGAAAGCGGCTCGGCCCGACGCTGTCCGCCTTCCTCGTCGACGAGGACGCGCTCCTCATCGCTCGGCGCACCGCCCAGAAGCTGATGGGCGGCTCGGCCGGAACGCGGACGGTCCTCGAGGCCGCCATCGAGCTCGGCGAACGGACGGCGGAGACGTCGGGTCGCTCGGCGGCCCCGGCGCGCGACACCCTGGGTCCGGAACTTCGTCGAAAGGTCGCCGGGTGGCTTCGCGACCGGACGATGGGCGAGCAGAATGCGGTCGCGGAGTGCATGCGCCTCGCCCAGCGCTCGCGCGACGAGCTCACGAGGGCGTTGTTCCGTCAGATCGCCTCCGACAGCCTTCGGCATGCCGAGATCGTCGCATCGCTGGCGGCGTACCTCGACCGGGGGGTCTCATCGAGCGGTCCCACGGGGATCACGCGCGCCGAGGTGGAGCACCTGATCCGGCGAGAGCACGAGGCGGAGGCCACCAGCGACACCAGCCTCGGTCCCGAGCTTGGTGGGATGATGAGAATCCTCTGGGACAGCATGGAAGCGGACGAGCGTAAGCACGAGCTGCTCCTTCAGAGCCTGATGAAGGAGGGGCTGCTCGACGCGGGCCGGCCTCGGCCCGGTCGAACGAGAAGAAGCTCCTGACGCTCGATCCGGCACCTTCGACGGCCGTTGGACGAGCTCACCGGCTGCGAACCCGGTGCCGCGGGGCACGTCGAGCCCGGCGAGCCGGCGCCGGAGGAACGGAGATCGTGTTCGCGAGGTCGCGCCCGACGTCGTCGAGCAGTTTTCCTGCGAAATCCGCCTTCGGTCCCCGGATCCAGTGTCGGCCGCCCGACGGGGGGAGCACCAGGGCATTCGTCTCGGTCCCGCCCATCGACGCCACGTCGTTCGCCACGACCCAGTCCGCGCCCGTCTCTCGGGCGAGGCGCCGGCCTTCCTCCTCGAGGAGCGTCGGGCTCGTGCCCGCCTCGAGCTTGAACGCCACGAGCCGGGTCGGACGCGGGGCCAGCCTCCGGATCTCGGGGAGCACCTTGGGAGCCTTTCGGAGCGTCAGCGTCAAGGTGTCGTGACTCCGGGACGGAATCTTTCCGCTTCGCCGTTCGAGTACATAGTCCGAGAGCGCCGCCGGAACGAAGATCGCGGCCGCCCCGCGCAGGTCCGACCCTCGACGTCGAACCAGCGCGAGAAGGTCCTCGACGCCTCTCCAGGGGGTGACCGAGATCCAACCGGGCACCGCGACCTGCAGGGACCCTGCCCACAGCTCCACGTCCGCCCCCCGGTAGTACGCCTGGTTCGCGAGGGCAAGAGCGGTGACCCCCGAGCTTTCGTTCGTGACCGACCGCACCTCGTCGATCGACTCTCGGGCGGCTCCGCCGAGCACGACGACCCGACGGTGGGCCCACGGGCCACCTCCCAGGCGATGCAAGACTGCCGCAGTGATCTCCTCCGGGGACGCGATCTTTTCCTCGCCTTCCGCCGAGACGCTCGGGACGATGCCCACTCCCCAGCTCTGGAGTTTCTCGAGGTTCTCCCGGATCGCCGGATTCAATCCCATGTGAGCGTGCATTGCCGGTGCGAGCAGGATCGGCACACCGCCGCCGAGCGCGACCGAGGCGCACGACGTGACCGGAGTGTCGTCGATGCCGTGCGCGATCTTCGAGATCGTGTTGGCCGTGGCCGGGGCGATGAGGTAGAGGTCCGCTCGGTCCGGGCCGGGGCCGAACAGGGTGACGTGTTCGACATTGCCCGTCAGTTGGGTGATGGGGGGGTGGCCGGTGGCAAACTCGAGCGTTTCCGGGGTCACGAGGCGGGTCGCCTCGGAGCTCATCACGGCCTGCACATCGGCACCGTGGCGAATGATCTCGCGAATTACCTTCGGAAGCTCGATCGCTGCGATCGAGCCCGACACCCCGATGACGATCTTGCGGCCGGCGAGCAGCTGGCTGGTGCGGCCACGGATCGCGTGACTTGGATGCATCGACCGACGGGCCCGGCCTCCCGCGAGTCGGGAAGGTCGGTGCCCTATTAGGCCGTCCAGTCGCCTGCCATCTTAAAGAGCCCGCCCGGTTGGCGGGCGCGATGCCTGCCTCGGAACCGACTCGAGCGGCGGACGCTCCCGATCGTCCGACCGAACTTCGGGTCCTTCCCGCCACCAGTCAGTATGCGGAGCTCTCCCGGCCCGTGGGCCCGGTCACCCCTCCGGTGGAGCCGCGAAGGGTAGAGCGGGGGGTCGTCATCTTCGACCTGGACGGAACGATTCTCGACGACCTCCCGCTGATCGCCACGGTCGCCCAGGACGTTATCGCCCAGGCGTTCGGAACTCCGGCCGAAGAAGCGCGAGTGCACTACCTCGCGACCACGGGGATGCCGTTCGAAGCCCAACTCGCCCAGCTCTACCCCGAAGCTCCTCCCGCTCTCCGCGCGGCGACGGCGCGAACCTTCCACCAGCGGAAGGTCACCGAGGCGTATGCGAAGGCGCATCCGTTCCCCGAGGTCCCGAAGCTCCTCAATACGCTCGATCGGGAGCGATGGACGATGGGGGTCGCCACCGGTGCCGAGACCGAGATGGCGGAACTCCTTCTCGAGCGGGAAGGTTTGCGGTACTGGTTCGAGGACGTACTCGGCTCCGGCCAGGGAACGAAGCGCGAGCACCTCGCGGAGTATCGTCGCCGCTATCCCGAGGTCCCGATGTTTCTGGTCGGCGACTCTCGGTTCGACATGGAGGCGGCGCTCTCCGTGGCCGGCGTCACTCCCGTTGGCCGTGCGTCCCGGCAGGCCGGATGGACGCTCACTCCGCTCGACCTCAAGAAGTGGGGGGCCGCGTGGGCCGATTACAGCCTGTCGGCGCTCCCCGGAGCTCTCGCGAGGCTGGCGAAGGCGCCGGTCGCCCCGCGGGCCCGCAAGCCGGCCCGCCGCTCTCGAAAAAGGTAGGGCCGGGACCGAGACTCTCACGTCGCGGGGGGAGTCCCCGCGTCGCTTTGAACCCGGGTCGAGGGATCCACAGTCCCCCAGGATAGGCCAAGCTACCCCATCCCGGCCACGAGCGTTGGACGCTGCGGTCGTAAGAAAAGGTTTCCCCGTAGGCCCGAGGTCACATGAGGCGCGACCGGGGCGGCTCGGAGAGTTCCTGTTCGGTGCGCGCGAGATACGCGAGCCGCTCGCGGTGCTCCTGCCGACCCACGTAGACAAAGAACGCCCCAAATCCGACGGCGATCCCTCCGGCCAGGTACGCGTTGAGGAACTCGACGCCGGCGCTCGCCCAGGCGAGGCCGCCGACGAGGGCGACTCCCAGCCCGATCGTCAGGAATCCACCGATCTCAAACGTCGTTTCGCGGAGCATGGCATCACGGACGGGGGCCGCGCGCCCGGTCGGTCATTTGTACGCCCAAACGACCGCTTGTCCGAAGAAGCGCCACGGTACGCCGATGTGCGAGAAGCCCGCGCGTTCGAGCGCCGAAAGTTCTGCCGAGAGGGTCGAGGGGTGGTCGAAGCGTTCGTGCGCGTGCCACACCGCTTGTGGGCTTTCCCAGGCCGACGTCCGCCTTCCCTCCCCGACCGACGTTGACGAGGCGATCTGGGCCCAGCGGATGTCGAACGTCGGGTCTTCGGCCAGATGGTCGTCGGCGTCCCCGAAGTACCCACCCGGAAGGAGGCAACGGTGGACCCGACGAAAGAGGGCCCACTTCTGGGAATCCGTCAGGTGGTGGATCGCGAGCGCCGAGACGACCGCGTCGTAGCGGCGCTCCTCGAACTCGCCGAGATCGCCCGCGATCAGTTCCACCCGGTCTCGAAAATCCCTCAACTTCGTTCGGGCGCGCGCGATCATCCGCGGGGAAAGGTCGACCCCGGTGAGATGGGCGTGGGGGAACTCCGCGAGAAGAAGGGAGCTCAGCGTCCCCGTTCCCACGCCGAGCTCGAGCACCCGAAACGCGCGCGTAGGGACGTAGGGGATGCCGCCGAGGAGGGTTCGGTGAAGGTCGAGATACCCCGGCATCGTCGCTCGAGCCGCACGGTCATACTCCGACGCCTCCCGATCGAACTCGGTGCGAGGCGACGGCCCTCTCGAACCCCGAGCCATCGCTTCGGCATCTCGCTCGAGGGCTTAGCCGTTCGGGAGCCGCGCACGAAAACGTAAAAGAAGTCGGCGGCCCCGGGGGACTGGGTGGTCCCGCTGGCCAACGATCAGAACCGCCGATACGCGTTCCTCTTCGGCGCGCTCGGAGCCATTCTGCTGGTGCTTTCGGCCCTCATCGATTTTGTCGGGGGGTTCGTCTTCCTGGCCCTCGGTTCGGGAGGGCCGGCGATCGCCGCCTGGGGCCGGTCCGTGGTCGACGTCGTGGTCGGACTGATCGTCGGGGCGTTCGCCCTTCTCGGCCGGTCCGGACCCAGCGATCGATCGCTCATGGCCGGGGTCGTCCTCGTCGTCATCGCGATCGTCGGCTGGTTCGGGCTCGGGCTCGCGAACGGCGTCATCGCACTGCTCGCGGTGCTGTTCTGCCTGATCGGGGGCGTCATCTTCCTGGTCTCCAGCCGCTAGGACGAGCGAGCGAGCGCCCTCGCGCGGGTCCGCGTTAAATCCCCCTGTCGGGGTAGGGGTCCGATGGAACTCTCCTCCCTGGCCTCGGTCGACCGTTCGGCTCTGCGATGGCTTCGCACGAGGGACCACCCGGACGGATTCGCCCTCCTATCGGGCGACGCGACGATCGCGAGTCTCGAGTGGGCGGCGGGAGGCGGGTCGCTCGCTACGGCCCGCACGGCCTCCGGCACCTGGACGCTGAAGCGCGGAGGGTTCCTCAACCCCCACATCACGCTGCGCTCGGGGGCTCAGGTGCTGAGCCGCCTATCGGTCCATCTGAACTACCATCAGATCGACATCGTGGGCGGCCGTTCGTATCGATTCCATCGCGCGGGGGTGCTGGTCCCCGCCTGGCAGGTCTCCGCGGCGGACGGCAAGGAGGTCCTCCACCTCGAACCGGTCCGGGAGGGGCGGCACCTGAGCGCGGGCGCCGTCGTTTCCGACCCGAGCGCCGGGGATCCTGCCGACCTTCTCTTGCTCACGGTGATCTCATGGTACTTCATCGTCCTCGCGTGGTTCGAGGACGAGGCGGTCGTGCCGTTCGAAGGACCGGACGCCCCGGCCCCGAAGTCGGCGTGAGCCGCGGACGATCACGCTCGCGGGACGGCTTGCTTCTGCAGGTCGGCGAAGCAGGCCGAACAGACGTTGTGCATCTGCGGCCATCCCTCGGCCGGTGCTTGGGTCACCCGGCTGATCGGTTTCTGACAGACATCGCACAGGATTTGTCCGTCGCGGAGCATGCGTCCCACCGGTCGCCCCAGGCGTCCTCGGTCGGACCAAACGGGCGGGGTACAAAACAGGTCGCTAATTTCCCCCGGCCGGAGGGCAGCCCAGGCCGTTCAACAATCGCGGGATCATGACCTCATACCGTGGCCCACCGTCGCCGTGAACTCCGTCGAATTCTTCGAAGTCGACCCGGACGCCCGCCTGGCGCGCGACGTGGGCGAAGACCCGGGCTCCGATGTCGAGCGAATACTCGTCCCGGAGTCCGCCGTCGACATAGAGGTAGCGAAGTCTTCGCGCGGCCTCCACATACCGACCCTCGGAAATCATGCGAACGGGGTCCCACGCGAGCCATTTCGCCCAGACGTCCGGGCGCAGCGACCCGACTTCCAGGTCGAACGGCAGGTCGAAGCGGCCGGGTTCCTCCGGGATCGGAGAATAACACGACGCGTAGCCCATCACCTCGAGCGCCTGGACTTGAGGGAGGTGAGGGGAGAACCCACTCGTCGGTTCGTGGAGCAGTTTCTCGAGCAACTTCTCCGGACCGCCCGCTCGACGGATCTCTCGGAATGCGGGAGGAAAGTCGGACAGGTACGAGTACTCGAAGTACGCATCTCCGGCGTTCGATGCCGCGGCGGGGAAGAGCTCCGGGTGCCGGAGGGAAAGCACGAGCGAGCCGTACCCGCCGCTCGAAGTCCCCATCACCCCCACGGGACCGGTGCGGTACCGTTTTTGGACGAACGGGAGGACCTCCTGCACCACATAGTCCTCGTAGCGCCCCGTGGCCGACGAGTTGAGGTACTGGCTTCCCCCGAGGGTCGTGAGGCAATCGGGGGCGACCAGGACGGCTTCGGGCGCGAGCTTCCGCCGGATGAGTCGGTCCAGGCGTCCGACGATCGAATCCTGGAGGTAGCGCGGACGTTGGAAGTGGGCCCATCCGGCACCGGTGTACCCCGTGAGCAGGACGATCAGCGGAAGTCCCTCCGAC
>JASHUP010000136.1 GCA_030039915.1 Thermoplasmata archaeon
CCGAAATCGAAGATCCCGAGGAGCTCGTCCACGCCGATCCGCTCGAACGCCCGAAGCCGATCGGCGACCGAGCGGGCCGATCCGATGAGAGCGAAACCCGACGCCTCGATCGCCGCCGCGCTCGCGTGGTGCGGGTCGCGGCGGACCTTCTCCGCGTAGAACGCGCTCTGGGTGGCGAGACGGCTGTCGAGATATCGCTGGAGCGCAGCGCGGGCGCGTTCCTCGTGATCCCCCGCGTAGACGTGGACCGCGACCGCGACCTCACCGGAGGTCCCCGTCGGGAGCGCCGAGCGGTACTCCCGGATCTCTTCCGCGAGCGCCTCGATGCTCGCGACGGTGGCGTACGGCACGAGGGCGATCGACCGACCCGTTCGGGCCACGAACGGGATCGCCTCCCGGCGCTGGACGGCGACCCAGATCGGAGGGTGCGGCCGCTGGACCGGCCGTACGTTGATCCGCACCGGCGCGCTTCGCCCGTCGTCGACGGTGACCTCACGCCCGTCGAGCGCCGCGAGGAGCGTGGCGAGCGCCGCTTCGAACCGCTCGCGTTTCGTGGCGGGATCGATCCCGAACCCCTCGAACTCGAGAGGAATGTAGCCGCTCCCGACGCCGAGGTTGAGGCGCCCGTCGAGCAGACGATCGAGCAGGGCGTACTGCTCGGCCAGCTCGACTGGCCGATGGAACGGCAGGACGCTCACGAGGACCCCAAGGCGGAGACGGCGGGTACGGGCGCCGCAGGCCGCGAGAAGGACAGCTGGTGCGGGGCAGACCCCACCGGGCTGGAAGTGGTGCTCGGCGACCCAGAGTGTCGACAGCCCCCCCGCTTCGGCGGCCTCCGCCAGGCTCACGACGTCCCGCGCGCGGTCGGGGGTTTCGAAGGGACCGGGCGGGTACTCGTCCACGACGGAGAACGCGCTCAGCCGCACGCCCGCACGACCCGGACCGGGTAGAAGGCGTTTGGCGGGTCGCCCCGGCGAGGGAGAGGTCAAAGCGGCGGGGTACGTGCCCGGTCGTGGCGCTCCCGGCTCTGGGGCTGGTCGGCGGGGAGGCCGCCGGAACGGTCCATCTCGTCGCCGATCCGCTCGATTGGTCGTCGGGCCGCCCGGGGTCGGCGGACGTGCTCAGCCTTCCGTCGCTGTGGTGGCCGCCCCGCGAGCCGCTCCCGGACGCCGCGGCCGGCGTCCTCCTCCAGGGCGTTCCGAGCGAGCCGGGGGACGAGGTGGCGGTTCCGGTGGTCGCCGGGATCGATGCCGACGTGCTGCGCGAGGGCGAGGAGGTGACGGTCGACGGCAGTGCCGGGACGGTGTCGATCTCGGGCGTCGAGGAGATCGAGGTCGTCACGACGTTCCTGGAGCGATCGGACGGAGCGATCCTCCTCCTTCAGCGCTCGGGGGCGGTGGGGAGCTTCCAGGGCCGGTGGGCAGGAGTTTCGGGATTCCTCGAGGATCCGAGTCCCGTCGAGCAAGCGCTCCGCGAGGTCCGGGAGGAGACGGGGCTCGACCGGGACGAGCTCAGAGTGGCCGCGGCCGGTTCTCCGGTCCTCGCCCGCGACGCGGCCCGTGTGTTCATCGTCCACCCGTTCCGGTTCCGAGTCGACCGGACCAACGTGACGCTCGACTGGGAGCACACGCAGGCCGAGTGGGTCGCACCGTCCGAGATCCGGCGACGCCCGACCGTGCCCAAGCTCGACCGGGTCTGGGAGGCAGTCGCCCCCTCGGTCGTCCCGAAAGAATAAGACCGACGCGCACCCCTCGCCGGCCGCGTGGGCTGGTAGATCAGTCCGGAAGATCGCCGGTTTTGCAAACCGGAGGCCTCGGGTTCAAATCCCGACCAGTCCACTCCCCGGAGGGTTCCGGGACGGACGTCGCTATCTCTGAGCGCGCCCCGCCCGGGCCCCGCCCTCCACGACTCACCCTTCCGACCCGGAGGCGCGGCATCGGTACGAGAATCTCTCCCGCGGACCTCCCCCCCGCGCCGCGCATCGGCGCCACGGGCTCAGCCGAGACCGGCCTCTTGGACCATCTTCCGGGCGGCATCTTCGACCTTGGGAACCGGCGCGAACAGCTTCGCCTGGAGCGTGGTGTCGGCGATGTACTTCCCGGTGGCGAAGAAGTCGAACATCGCGGAGTAATCCCGCATCGACTTGTTGAATCGAGCGAGAAAGTGCAGGAAGCGCAGCGTTCCCGACCCCTGGGGCTCCACCGTCCGTCCGAGCACGGCGGTCAGCATCTGCGCGAGCTCCTCGGTGGAGAGGGGCCGGTCGGAGCCGAGGTCGAGCCGCTGGTTCAGCGCGACCGACTCCTCGGTCGCCACCACGAGGGCCCGAGCCACTTCGTCCGGATGGATGAACGTGATCCGTACCCCCGGCGGCATCATCCGGAACACCCGGCCTCGGCGAACTCCGCGGCTCATGAAGCCTCCGGAGTGCCCGCCGAGGAAGGCCCCTGGTCGAATGGCCACGAACGGGACTCCCCGTTGCTCGAGGAGGTCTTCGGCCTCTTTCTTGGCCCAGAAGTGGGGAACCTGCCGGGCGAGGTCGCAGCACAGGATGCTGAGCAGGACGAATCGCGGCACGGTCTGGCGCCGGGCGGCCTCGACGAGGTTCCGATTTCCCTCAAAGTCGGTGCGGAGCGAGTCGCCCTTCTTCCGCTTGGAGTAGCCGAT
>JASHUP010000137.1 GCA_030039915.1 Thermoplasmata archaeon
CCGAACTGGGTCGGCTACTGGAGCCGCGCGATCCGGGCCGACCTCGCCACACACCCCGACCCGCGGGGCGTCGTGCTCCTCTCCGCCCACAGCCTCCCGAAGCGGATGCGCGACCGTGGCGACCCGTACCCCGAGATCCTCGCGGAGACGTCCGGCGCGATCGCCCGGGCGGCCGGGCTCGGCCGCTGGGCGTTCACCTACCAGAGCGCCGGCAACACCACCGAAC
Organism: Thermoplasmata archaeon; assembly: GCA_030039915.1. Next base: position 227 of record JASHUP010000137.1, read on the forward strand.
CGTGGCTCGGTCCCGACATCACCGAGGTGATGCTCGACTGGCAGCAGAAGGGCGCGCGACGCCCGGTCGTCGCTTCGTTCGGCTTCGTCTTTGACCACCTCGAGGTGCTCTACGACCTCGACGTCGTCCTCCGGGAGTTCGCGGAGGGCCACGGGCTTGAGTACGCTCGCCTTCCGATGCCGAACGACGCCGACGACGTCGTCGAGGCACTCGCGCGTCGGGTCCTCGGTCCGGCGGCTCCGAGCCGCTGACCGGACGGAGCCGGTCCCGCCGGCGTCGCACGAACTCGATCCGACGTACCGAGGAACGCCGCGTTCTCTGCGGCGGGGCCGGCCCCGACGGGCTCGGATCGCGCGACCTACTCGAGGTCGAAGTAGATCTTGACCGTCGCGTGGTACTCGGTTACCTTCTGCTCGTGGATCCGGCCCTCCAGCTCGGTCACGCGGAACCAGCGGAGGTTCCGCAGCGACTTCGCGGCCGTGTTCACGGCGTTCTCGGCAGCATGCGCGAACCCATCGGTCGACACTCCGACTACCTCGGTCACTTTCTGCACCATGGCGTCACCTGGGCCGGGGGAAGAACTTCTCTCGTATCTTACTACGGGAAGGGGCGGAACGGTCGTACTTCAGCCCGTCCGATGCTCCCGCCGCAACCGATGGACGGGCAGCACCCCGGCTGCTAGCGACACGAGGCCAACGAGCGCGAGTCCGAGCAGGGAGGCGTTGAGCGAGGGGTCTGTGCCGAGCGCGACCGAGATCCCGGCGGCGGTCCAGAGCACTCCGGCGAGCCCGAGGACGGTCGCCAGTTGGTAGCGCTCCGTTCCCGCGACGACGGCGGCCGCGAGGAACAGTGCCACTCCGCCGACGGCGGCCTCGCTACCCAGGTCCGCGCCGACGAATCCCGCGAGTACGAGAAGGAGGCCCCCCAGGAGGAGGAGCGGCCCCCACCACGCCTCGGCCCCGCCGAGTCTTGGGTCCGTGGCGGGCCGGTACGCCGGGATCTCGTGCACGCGGCCGTTGACCGTGACCACGAGCCGCTCGGAGGGACCCTCCATGCCGACCTCCGAACCACCAGGACGCGGCGCGAGATACCGCTGGCTACGTCGGCCCGGAGCGCGGCCACCCTCCGAGAGACTGATGAACCCGAAGGGCGGTCAAGACGACCGACCTCGGAGCTACGACCTCGTGCAGCAACAGGGAGGGTGGGTCTTCCTCGGATTCCCCGAAGAGCATCTACGGTCGATCCTCCGGGTCGGCGCCCTGCAGCTCTGGGACGACGCCCGAACCATCGGAAAGGCTCCGGGCCAACCGGTCTTCTTTCTGCAGACCCGTCAGCAGGGAGCCGCGTGGCTCGGCTCCGGCGTCGTCCGGCAGGTGGAGGAACGCTGGAAGGCCTTCGGCGTCTATGTCGAGACGCGGGCCGTCCTCCCTCGACTCCTCCCCATCGTCGCGCACGAACCCCATTCGACCACCGCGAGCGGTCACCCGCCGGCCGACTCCGTGCGTCGCCGAGGAACGGAGGCCTGGGAGAACCGCACCTTGGCCGCGCGACTCGGCTTCACGGAGTTTCGGTCTCGGACCCCGTTTCTCGAGGAGACGCGAGACCTTCGACTTTCTCCCGCCGACTGGTCGGTCCTCTGCCAGCTCCAGCCGCATCTTCGATCGCTCTGGCCCGAATGACGTGTCGGACGTCGTCGCGGCTCGGCGCCCGGGTCCCCCCTTTATAGTCTCAGACCGCGATACATCCACCCTCCCGCACTCCGGAATCCGGGACGGTGCGCGATCTTTCCAGGAGGCGACCATCCTGACCGCTCCCCCTCGGGCCGACGCTCGCGAGCGTGGCTGAGTCCACCATGGCGATGTCCCAGAAGCTCTCGCGAGCGGCGCCCCAGTTCCCGTCGCGGACGGCCCGATTCGCGGCCGGGAAGGCCCTCCGGCAGCGGGTCGCCCGCTCGAGCCACGCCCACTGGGTTCCCTCCAAGGACCGACCCGACCCGGTTGACCTGCTCTCCCGGGCGGACCGGACCCGGGTCGCCCGGTTACTGCCGATCCGGTATGGCCGGATGGCGTCCTCGCTCCTCGGGTTCGTGCGGGGGTCGGCGGCCCTGATGGCGAACGACCTCGCCACCACTCCCGTTACCGGGCTCCGCGTTCAGCTCTGCGGCGACGCTCACCTCTCCAACTTCGGCGTATTCGCCACGCCCGAGCGCGACCGCGTCTTCGACGTGAACGATTTCGACGAAACGCTTCCCGGGCCCTGGGAGTGGGACCCGAAGCGGCTCGCGGTCAGCCTGGTCGTCGCGGCCCGGGACAGCGGTTTCTCGAAGGGCGTTGAGCGACGGGCCGCCCGGACGGCGGTGCGGGCGTATCGGGAGGCGATGGCCGTCTACGCCCGGATGCGCTACCTCGACGCGTGGTACTCGCACATCGACCTCGCGAGCCTCTCGAAGGAGGTGCCGCGACTCGGTCGCAAGGACGTCGGTCGCGAGATCGCCCGGGCCCGACCGCGCACCCAGTTCCACGCGTTTCCCGAGCTCACGAAGCTCTCGCGCGGTCGCTATCGGATCCGGGACGACCCGCCGCTCATCATGCACTACCGGGACCCCGCGGACGAGGCGGTGTCGACCCGCTTCTACTCGCAGTACCTCGCTTCGCTCCCGCGCGAGCGCCGGCTTCTCCTCGAGCGGTACCATCTGGTGGACGTCGCCCAGAAGGTCGTGGGCGTCGGGAGCGTCGGGACCGTCTGCGCGGTCCTCCTGCTCCTCGCGGACGACGACGTCCTCGACCCAATCTTCCTGCAGGTGAAGCAGGCCGACGCCTCGGTCTTCGAGCCCTACGTCGGGCCGAGCATCTACTCGAACCACGCCGAGCGCGTCGTGGTCGGGCAGCGGCTCATGCAGCAGGCGAGCGACGTCCTCCTCGGCTGGGGCACCCTCGGCTCGAACGACTTCTACGTTCGACAGCTTCGCGACATGCGCTTCACGGACGACGCCTCGGCGCTCGGACCGAAGGGGCTTGTCGGGCACGGAGCGGCGTGCGGGGCAGCCCTCGCCCGGGCCCACGCGCGCATCGGTGACCCCGCCCGGATCAGCGGCTATCTCGGCGACGGCTCGGCGTTCGACCAGGCGGTCGCTGAATTCGCCGGGACCTACGCCGACCGGGTCGAGCAGGACCACGCGGAGCTCTTGCGGGCGATCAAGAAGGGACGGCTCCCTGCGGAAACTGGGGTCTAGGGTCCCTCGAACGTTCTGCGGCGGCGGAGTGCGTCCGTTACGGCGTACGGACGCCGTTCAGCGCGCGTCCCCAGGCGGTCAGCTGGTCGAGCATCCGTTTGACCGAGGCTTCTTTCGCCGCCCTCGGGCGGAATTCTGCGCCGTCCGCGAAATCGTCGAACGTCGAGAACCATACCTGGTCGCGGACCGTGGCCACCTGGAGCTCGGCGAGGATGAGGCGGAGGTGCTCGACCGCCCGCACGCCCCCCGAGCTGCCGTAGCTCGCGAAACCCGCCACCTTGTTGTACCACTCTTCGTGGAGGTGGTCGATCGCGTTCTTCAGGACGGCCGAGGTGCTGTGGTTGTACTCGGGGGTGACGAAGATGAACGCGTCCAAGGATCGTATCTTCTCCGCCCACGACTCGGTCGGCGAGCGTCCGGAGGGGCTCGCAGGGGGTCGATCGACCTCGTCGAGGAACGGGAGCGGATACTCCTTCAGGTCCACGATCTCAAATTCCGCATCCGAGCGCTTTCGTGCGGCCTCGTAGATCCACCGTCCTACCGCTTCGGCCTTGCGGTTCGGCCGCGTACTGCCGAGGATGATCCCGACCCGGACCCGTCGCGCCGGGTCGGTCGAGTGGGGAATGTCCGCCATGGGTAC
>JASHUP010000138.1 GCA_030039915.1 Thermoplasmata archaeon
TCGCCGAGCGGACCGGCCGGGCCGTCGTCCTCAACAAGGTGGTGGCGTACCTTCCCGATGCTGTGTCGCTCGAACGTTGGGCCCACGAGTCGGTCGAGCGGGGGGTCCGCCACGCGGTGCTCGTCGGAGGAAGTAGCCGGTACATCCCGTATCCCGGACCTCCGGTCGCCGAGGCGAACCGCATCTGTCGGCCGATCTTCGCCGTGGCGGGTGGTTCCATCGGGAACATCGCGATCCCCCAGCGCGACGGGGAAGCCCACCGCATGCTCGCGAAGACGCGAGCGGGCGCGACGTTCTTCACGACCCAGCTGCTCTTCGACGCCGAGGCTGCGCGTCGGGTCCTCCGCCAGTACGATCTGCTCTGCCGCCAGGCGTCGATCCCGCCGGCCGCGGTCCTCCTGAGCGTCGCGCCGATCGCCGACGACCAGGATGCGGAGTTCGTTCGCTGGTTGGGCGCCGACCTTCCGGATTCGGCCGAGCGCGCGATCCTCGGCGGGGACGAGGAGATCGACGCGGCTCGCAAGAGTGTCGAGATCGCGATCTCGGTCTGGGAAGGGGTCGCGGGGACGGTCCGGACGGAACATCTGGCCGTCCCGGTCGGCGTCAACGTCGAGCAGATCTCCGCTCGCCACCTCGAGGTAGCGGGCGAGCTCCTGCGCGAGATCGCCGCGCGCGTCGACCGATCGACCTAGGCGAGGAGCGGCCTAGCGCGCCGGCGACCCTCGTGTCCCGGCCACGAATGCCCCGTCCTCGAGGAACGCCTGACCGTCGAGGTCGACCCGTGCCCCCGCGAGCAGGGAGAGGTAGGTGAACCGAGACCGGTTCTGTCCCCCGAGCGAACGATTGCCTCCGAGGATCAGGCCCACGGTCCCGGCGGCGACTTCCCCGACCTCCGGCGCCCGGGAGATCGCCGGATTCACCCCAACGGTGAGCGCCCCCGGGAGCTCTCGCCCCCGACCTCCCCGGACGTACGATCGGGCGAACGCGGCCCCTCCCCGGTCGAACGCGTATTCGACGAGGCGACCGTGCCGGAACGTGAATCGGGCTCCGAGCGCGATCGGGGGATCGGCGAACCGGTCGTAGGTCGGGCGGTTCGATTCCCAGCTCCCCTCGGCCCCCCCGGGAGCGAGCGGCGCGGCGACGACCCCCGTCGGGATCTGAGTCCACAGACGTCCCGCGCGGCGGTCGGCGCGGTCGACCCGGCCGTCCTCGATCACGGGCGGGACGCGGAGCAATTCGAGACGCAGGTCGGTTCCGTTCGGATGTCGCAGGCGGACCCTTCGCGCACGGAGGAGTCGATGGGCGACGCGGGCCGCCGCCCGAGCGAGCCGGTCGGGTGCGATGAGGCTCCCCCGAAGCAGTTCCCGCTCCCACGCGTCCCGGTCGACCTGAAAGCGTGCCGCGGCGGTCGCGGTGGCGGAGGCGACCGCGACGCGGGCCGCCCGAAGTCCCGCTCTCCGAGCGGCCCGCCACCAGTCGGGGCCGTGGCGCCCGACCACCGCGTCCAGCTCGTCGGTCGATAGGCCGAGGAGACGGGGGAATTGCTCGGGGCCCGGCAGGTAGACGTACGCGTTGCTCGCCTGAGCGAGCGCCGCCGGAGCGCTCGGAACGGTGCGCGACCCCGGTTGGGCGAGCGAGCGGAAGAACGACTCTTCGTCCTCCACCACGAGGGTCGGCTCGCCTCCCCGCCGTCGGGCCTCGAGGACGAACGCCCGCGCCCAGGGGAGCGCATGGTCCCAGGTCTCGACCGTGACCGTCTCGCCGCGACGAACGCCGAGACACGGACCCAGGACCATCTGAGCGAGTCGGTCCTCCGGTCGAGCTGGCGAGGCTCGCGTCACTGTCGACCGCCGTACGCGTCTTCGTGAACGGATCGCCGGCTCCCGAGAACCCCCGCGGTGGTACGGCGCAATAGGACGCTCGGTTCGTCGTGGCAGTCCACGGCGGCCACGACGAGAGCGCCCCCTTATCCTTCGACGATCGGGCGGCGGTGCTTCACGAAGTCGCCGCCGCGCAGCTCCCGCATCGCCTCGCTGAGCTGCTCGCGGGTGTTCATCACGATCGGACCGTACCAGGCGACGGGTTCGTGGAGAGGTCGACCGGACACGAGCAGGAATCGTGCGTCGCCATCGACCGCGTGGGCCCGTACCGGGCCGCCGGCGCCGAACAGGGCCGTCTCGCCGGATTCCACGGGCCGAGGGTCGGTCCCGTCAAACCCCACATTCCCCGAGATCACGTGCGTGAAGGCGGTGTACCCCGGATGGGGATCGAAGTCGAACGAGCCCCCGGTCGGAACGCGGACGTCGAGATACGTCGGGTCGACGGGGATCCCCTTGACGGGTCCCTCCGTCGCGCCGTAGGTGCCGGCGACCACCTTCACCCGAGTGCCGGCATCGGTCGTGACCTCGGGGAAATCCGCGCGCGTCAGCCCGCGGTAAGCCGGGACGGACATCTTCTCCGCCGCGGGGAGGTTGACCCAGAGCTGGAAGCCGGACATCTCGCCGTCGCTGCGTTTCGGCATCTCCTGGTGGATGATGCCGCTTCCGGAATTCATCCACTGGACATCGCCGGAGCCGATCACCCCGGAGTTTCCGAGCGTATCGCCGTGCTCCACCTTCCCTTCCAGGATGTACGTCACGGTCTCGATCCCCCGGTGGGGATGCCACGGAAATCCCGCCAGGTAGTCGGCGGGATTCGAGGAGCCGAACCGGTCGAGCAGGAGGAACGGGTCAAAGAGCGGCACCTCGTTGTTCGAGAACGAACGGCGCAGTCGCACCCCCGCGCCCTCGAGCGTGGGGACTCCGGGGAATCGATGGACGATGGACCGAGGAGGATCGGGCATGAACGTTACCTCGATATACTCAATTACTTTAGGTTACTTAAAGGGGAGGGTACCGGGGAGTAACCCTCCCGCCGACCGCGACTTCCGGCCTTCTAGAGCAGGCGCAGCTGTGTGAATCCCCAGACGAGGCCGAACCCGAGGGCGGCCCCCGAGACAGGGCCCGCGGCCCATCCGAGCAGGATGCTGCGAATGGCTTTCCAGAGGACCGTCGAGCGTCGCCGGGCGACCCCGGCCCCGATCATGGCGCCGACCAACGCCTGGTTCATCGACGTGAAGAGGCCGAACGCCACGGAAACGAGGATGACCGTCGATTGGGCCAACTGCGAGGCGGTCGCCATCCGAGGGTCGAGCTCGACCAGGTCGAACGCAACCCGCTGGAGGAGCGGCCGTCCCCAGGTGAGGACCCCGAAGGAGATGCCGAGCCCACCGATGAGGCCGGCGACGAACAGGCCGAAGAGTCCGGTCATGATGAGCGCCCCGGAGGCGTTCGACACGTCGTTCGCTCCCATCGCGAAAGAAGCTGCGGCCCCGACCCCGACCAATCCCAGTACCGCCGAACGGCCCAGTCCCCCCTTACCCAGTCCGCCCTGGGAAGCGACCGACGGAGGGCGGGACCGATCGGCGACGCGAACGAAGACGAACCCGAGGGCGAACGCAGCGAACGGAGCGGTGGCCCACAGCACGACCAGGGTTCCGATCGTGCTCCACTCGATTGGCAGGCCCGCCGCGATGCCCGCGCCGACCGCGGAAAAGACCAGGATCTGGATGGTGGAGGTCGGGATCGTGGCCAGATTGTAGGCGCTCGTGAGCACGAGCGCCGACGTCACGATCGCGAGGGCGACCCCGAGGGCGACCGCGCCCCCTCCCAGGATCCCGTGGCCGACGGTCGCTTCGACCTGGCCGCTCGCGAAAGCGGCCCCGACGAGCGCGAGCGGGGCCATGATCAGCAGGGCGTGCCAAGGGCGGATCGCTCCCGCAGCGTACGGCATCCCCATGCACGCGCCCGTGTAGTGCGCCCCGATGCTGAACGCGAACGCGAATGCGGCAGCGACCAGTAGGTCGGCGGTGACCGTCATCGAGGCACTCCGACCTCTCGTGGGCCGGGGTCTCGTTGAGGATTCTCCCTCGGAACTGCGCCACCGGTGCGAGACGCCGCCACCGTCCGCCGACACGCGGGAAGGGGTATAATTCGGACGCTGGCCGGAATCTCACCCCGGGAACACCGCCCGGGCGCGAGTCAATCCGACGGAGGAGACACCCGCTTCTTGCGGAGGGAGGCTTCGAGTTCGTCGAGCTGGTGGAGCACCACCTCGGGTGGCGCTGGTTGGGCGGCGGCCGCCGCGAACTCCTCCGAGCTCTCGTCCCAGGCGTCCTTCGAATCGGAGTGAGGGGCCACGGGCGGTAGCGCGGACTCGTCCCAGACACGGGCGTCCAGCGGGCGGCGAGAGGGCACGATGGCCGCTCCGGGGGCCGAACCGCCAGAGGAGGCCGGGAAACCGAGCTCTCCCGTGACAGCGGTGGTGGGCCACTCCTCCTGGGTGGGCCCGGAATACCCCGGCCGGGGTCGTCCGAACCCCTTCGGGGATGCAGAGGTCGGCGTGCGCGAGGAGGTCGACGGAGCGACGGCCCTCTCGGGGAGGGCGGGGGCGAACGCTTCCTCCTCGGCGAAAAGACAGATCGTCCCGGCCGACAGCCCGGTGATGCCGAGGGCGACGAAGAGGACCCAGGGCCGGAGATGCACCGACCCGTTTCCCCCGACCGTGGTCGCGGCTCCGGCCAGGTAGAGATAGACCGCCGCGGCGACGCAGGCGACTCCGACCCCATAGAGCGGAAGCGCGGCAAGGAACCGCTCCCGGAAGCTCTCGGGTTCCGAGGGCCGAACGGCTTCGACGGGTGACCCTGCCCCGGGAACCGACCTCGGAGGAGTCGTAAGGGACGCGGAAACGGCGTTCATGGGCGGACCCTCTGGGGGCGGAGCGTACGCGTCACGGGCACCCCGTGGCGGACGTGCAGAGGTTGACCGTCGCCTCAATCCTGGTGACCGTGGGATCGGCCGTGCCAAGGTTGACGAACAGCCGGACCGTGACCGTGGAGGTCGTCCCTCGCGCATCCACTCCCGTCGAGAAGTACCCGGCCCCGAACACCCATCCGGTGGTCAGCAGCACCCCGACGTCGACGTCGAATCCGACCGCGGTGCCGGTCTCGGCGGGTTGCGTCACGGCAAACAATACTCGCTCCGCATAGTCGTCGGCCGCAATGGCAGCGGCCGATGCGGGTCGGTAGCTGGCCCGACACGCGGCCGCGGCGCACGCGGCGAGGACGACCGTGGTTCCCTCGAGCCCTGGGGAGACTCCCTGGACCCCGGCCGCGACATACCCCGGCGCGGCGACGAAGTGTACGAGCAGTTCCGCTCCGATCGTCACGGGAGGCGCGGTCGGAGCGGCGAATCGCTCATCGAAGTAGTGCGAGCCGGCGAAGGTGCGGACCGTGGTCGAGGCCGAAGCGAGTCCCGGGACCACCAGGAGCGCGGTGACTGCGATGAGAACGATGCCCCGAAGGCGGCGTCCGGTTCGATTCATCGGCGTTCGTCCCCCTGTTCGCGGTCTACCTCGCGGCCCCACGGCGACGATCGAGCATCGGGATCCGCCGGGGCGGGGGTCCCGCCCCAGCGAAGAGAGGAAGGGGTTCCGCGTTTCCGGGGGAGACTCGGCGGAGAAGTTGCCCGGCCCGTCCTACGGGCACGCGGTCGCGGTCGCGCACTGGTTGAAGACCACCGAGAGGGAGTTGACGACTGGGGCGGTGGTGGTGGTGAGGTCCACGAAGACGAAGACCGGGACGGTCTGGGCCGTTCCCGCGGTCGAGACGCCGGTGGCGAGGTATCCCTGGACGACCGTCGTCGCGGTCGTCGTCACGACCGTGATCGAGAAGTCGAATCCAAGGCTCGTTCCGCCCGTGGCCGGCTGCGTGACGTCGATGACGAACTGTTCGCCGTAGTCACCGGTGGTCTCGGTCGCCGGGCTGGCGGTCTTGAAGCTCTGGGCCGCGCACGGGGCGGCGGCACACACGGCGAGAGCGGTCGGGGTTCCGTCGAGACCAACGGTGCCGATCTGCGTGCCCGCAGTGGCCGAGCCGGTCATGGCGGCCGACAGGACCACGAGCTGCTCCGACAGGATCGCGCCGATGTTCGTGAACCCGCCGGGCGCGGGGGTGTTCGTGACATTTGAGGATTGGCCGGGGGTGAGCGTGGTCACGCTCGTCGCCGCGAGCGCGTAGCCTCCGACCATCGCCACCATCAGCGCCGCGGTCACAACGTAGATCGTCCGGTGCTTTCGTCTGATTTCCGACATGCTGTCCACCCAAGAGGGTAACCCAAAAGTGTGTATGAATGCGTATATAAACGTATTCTGACCGGGGGGTCTCCCCGAATCTCCAACGACCCGGGCGGCCCGTCGGTCTTCCTAGCGAACGAGGAGAACCTGCACCCTTGCCCGGCGTGACACCGTCCGCGAGACACTTCCCAATAGGGCCCCCTTGGTCCCCGTCAGAGCGCGCGTCCCCATCACCACCAGGTCGGGGTGTGTTCCTTCGATGTGCCGGAGGATTTGACTTGCGACATGACCCCGGCGGAGCACCACGGAGGCCTCGGCTCCATAGCTCCGAGCGAGTTTCGAGTACTCTCCCAGTACGAGTTCGGCTTCCTGTTCGGCCCGCGGGTCCTCGGCCTCGGAAATCAGGACCGGCAGCTCCTTGACCGAGGCCACATGCAAGAGCATCAAATCCGCGCGAAAGGCCTGGGCCATTTCGGCGGCGATCACGACGGCCCGTCGGCTACTCTCGGAGCCATCCACCGGCACGAGGATGGACCGGATGGCGTCAGTCGATCGAGCGCGCATCAGCCGCTCGCCTCCGTCGACACCGGCCGGAACCAGGTTTGAGCAATGACGGTCGGAACGATGGCCGTCGCGATCACCACCGTCAGGAGCACCGAGAACTGGAACTTGTCGATGATTCCCGAGGTGAGACCGTAGGTCGCTGAGATGGTCCCGAAGGTGAGTCCGGTGCTCATCAACAGCGCGATGTACGTGGAATCATGGCCCACCAGGCGACGGACCGTCGGAAAGACCCCGATGAGTTTCGCACCGACTTTGACGCCGAAGAGCACCAGGATCAGGCCGAACCCCGCCGCCAGCGCCGCGACCGAGACGTTCAAGCCCGCGTTGATGAAGAACATCGGAGTCAGCACCGCCAGGGTGAGGGTCCGCAGCTTCAGGAGGACGTCTCGATTGCGGCCCAGCACGCTCGCGAGCGCGAGCCCGAGAACGTACGCGGGGAGGACCGCCTGCGAACCTGCGAGCTGGGCGGCGGCACCGAGGATCACAACGCCGAAGAGGAGCAACTTGATCTCCGGCTCGCCGGCCCTCCCCTTGAGCCGTGCGAACAGCCAATCGAAAAGACGGGGGAGCGCAAGGGTAGCGGCGATGATCGCGGCGATCAGCAGGAAGATGTACTCGTTGGGTCGGACGAACAGAAGGCTCAGCGCGAGGGCCGTCCCAAGGTCGGTCACGAAGCACGCCGACAGGATCAGCTTACCGGTCGGAGAGTGGCTGGCGCCGGTTTCCACCAGCACGACGTAGACAACTGCCACCGAGGTGGTGGACAGGGCGACCCCGGCGAGGAGCGACGCTTGCCAGCCCCATCCCAGGAACACGTAGACGAACCCCCAGGAGGCAAGGAAGGGGGCGAGGAACGACAGCAAACCGATGCTCACCGATGCCTTCCACGTCTTTCGCATCGCGACGGGATCGATCTCGGCCCCCGCGAGGAACGTCAGGACCACGCTGCCGACCCCCGCCACGAAGGGAAGCCAGTCCTGTCCAGCCGTCGAAACTCCGAAGAAATTGCCGGCCAGGATGCCCGCCACGATTTCTAGGATCGCGACCGAAACCCCGAGACGAACGGAGACCAGCGACGCCAGAACGGCCAAGCCCAGTACGATTGTCAGCAGTGCCCACGCGACCATCGGTCCGCCCTCTTCCTTGGCGCGGTTTGGCGAGGTAGAAGCTATCAGCCCGCGCCGGGCGGTCGAAGGGGAGCTTCATCCCCTCGATGAAGTAGGATCGTCGCTGGCTTATCAAGACTCCTCTCGGCCGGTATCGGCGGTGAGCTACCCGAGGCTATTCATCGGGCGGCAACGAGGAGATCGCCGCGCTGTCCTCTTCGAACTCGCGCGCGAAGAAGGCGAGGGCCGACGCCTCCACGCGCGCCGGCGGGATCGTCGGGGAGACGAACTCCCCGACCATCGTGACCCGGGTCTTGTCTCCCCGCGCCCGGTAGTAGACGAAGAACTTGGAGCCGCGGAACGGGCCCTCGAGGACCTCGTAGGCAATCCCGAACGGCGGGAACGCGGTCCAGCGCATCGAGAACATCTCCGGCTTTCCCTCGAAATCCTGCTCCCACCTGTACTCTCCCGCGTTCCCCGGGAGAGAGGTGCGCTCGGTCCTCCGGTGATGATGGGCTTCGGAGTGGAGTGGTCCCGAGGAGAGCAGGCGCCAGACGTCCCGGAGCGGGGCGTTGTAGACGCTGCCTTC
>JASHUP010000139.1 GCA_030039915.1 Thermoplasmata archaeon
CTCCTCGAAACTCTCGGTCGACCAGTTCGAGGAGCGAGAGGGAGGCTTCGAGGTATCTCGGCTCCGCGAGGACACCGGCGAGCTCGAGAAGCCCCGCCGCCATCGCGACCTGGTCCTCGAGGAGGCCGTAACCCCGGGGACCGTCCGGATCGAGCCGGTGCGCGATCCCGAGTTCGGGGCGGTACGACTCTCGGAGGATCCGGTCGGCCGCTCGGCGCGCGTCCGAGACGATCGAGCTCTCGCCGAGGAACGCGCCCGCCCGCGCGAAGGAGGCGATGAATCGTCCGTTGATGTCGGCGTAGACCGCACGGTCGACGGCCGGGGTGGGACGCGCCGCACGGACCGCCTGCATCTTCGTCACGGCCCGCGAGAGCGCGGCCACGGCCTGGTCCGGCGGGTAGACGCCCTCCGCGGCTTCCGGGAGCGGGACGAGGCGGAAGAGGACGTTCCGCTCGGGGTCGTGGGGCATGCGCCCGTCCGTTCCCACCCCGAAGAAGCGGCTCACGAGGCGGAGCTCATCGGGAGCGAGCGCTTCCTTGAGCTCGGCCCGCGACCAGGTGAAGTACCCGCCGTCGTCGCCGGGCGCGTTGTCGGCGTCCTGGCTCGATCCGAACCCTCCCAGCGGGTCGGCGAGCACCTCCCGGACCCACCCGACCGTCGACCGGACGATCTCCTCGAGTCGGGGGTCGGCGAATCGCGCTGCACCCTCGACGTAGGCGGCCAGGAGGGCCGCGTTGTCGACCCCCATCTTCTCGAAGTGCGGGATGTGCCAGCCTTCGTCGACCGAATAGCGATGGAATCCGCCTCCGACCTGGTCGAAAAGACCGCCGTCGGCCATCCTCGTGAGCGTCTCGTGGGCGCGGTCGGTGCTCTCGGCAGAGCCCGAGGCGAATCCGTCCCAGAGCAGGAACGACACCGCGGTCGGGTGCGGGAACTTGGGAGCCATGCCGAACCCGCCGTTCACGGGGTCGAAGCCCGAATGAATTTCTCCGCGAACATTCGTCACGAACGCGTCGAGCGGGCGATCGTCCGGCGACCGCGCGTGACGCATGCGCTCGAGCGCGCTCTGGATGGCCTGCGCGTTATCCCGGATCTTTTCCGGCTCTTCCTTCCAGAGACGGGAAACCTCCTTGAGGACCCGTCGAAACCCCGGGCGGCCATGGCCGTCCGTGGGAGGGAAGTACGTCCCTCCGAGGAACACTTCCCCGTCCGGAGTGAGGAACCCCGTGAGCGGCCAGCCGCCCTCTCCGGTGAGCGCCCCGACCTGCCGTTGATAGCGGCGGTCGACCTCGGGATGCTCGTCTCGGTCGACCTTGACCGCGACGAAATGCTGGAGGAGAAGGCGAGCCACCTCGGGATCGGAGTAGGTTCCCTCGTCCATGACGTGGCACCAGTGGCACCACGAGGCCCCGATGTCGAGCAAGATCGGTCGACCCGTGCGCTTCGCGAGCTCGAACGGTTCCGGGCCCCAAGGGTACCAGTCGATCGCCTGCTCGGCCGCGCTCCGAAGATAGGCGGACGCGCTTCCGCCCAGGCGCCATCCTCCGGTCCGTTCGGGTCCGGCGTCGGCGACGGGGCTCACGGACGGAGAGGGCCGTTCGCGGCTCTTACGCTTGTCGGGCGTCTCGGCCGGGCCCGCCCTCCCACCGCCGGGAGAAGCGTAACCGGCTCACGGGAGCGTTACTCCCCGCGCGCTCGTTATAAAGGGCGCCTCAGTGCCCGGGCGAGGCGCTCACGATGGAGATGCAACCCGGCCAGATGGCCTACGACCGGGCGATCACGGTCTTCTCGCCCGACGGACGGCTGTTCCAGGTCGAGTACGCGCGCGAGGCGGTCCGGCGCGGCGCCACGACGGCCGGGGTCGTCTACGCGAACGGGGTCGTTCTCATCGCCGACCGCCGGATCCCGAACCCGAAGCTCGCCGAGGCCGCGAGCCTCGAGAAGATCCACCAGATCGACGAGAACATCGCGTGCGCGACCGCCGGGCTCGTCGCGGACGCTCGCGTGCTCGTCGATTATGCCCGCCTCTCCGCCCAGATCAACCGGGTGACGTACTCGGAGCCGATGTCGGTCGAGCTTCTCGTTCGGCGGATCTGTGACTACAAACAGCAGTACACCCAGTTCGGCGGCGTCCGTCCGTTCGGGACCGCTCTCTTGGTCGGCGGCTACGACGACGGAGGCATCCACCTCTTCGAGACCGAGCCGTCCGGGTCGCTCACGAGCTTCAAGGCCGCCAGCACGGGCGGCAACAAGGGACCTGTCATGGACCTCTTCGAGCAGAAGTACCGCCCCGGGATGGACCGGGACGGAGCGATCCTACTCGCGCTCGAGGGTCTGCGGGCCGGTCTTGAAGAAGGAGGCAACCTCGCGCAGGTCGAGGTCTGCTCGGTCCAGGTCGACGAGGGGATGACCCGGTTCCCGACCGACGAAATCCAGAAGTTCGTTCAGCGGCTCCCCGCGGCCGGAACTCCCGCGAAATCGACCCGCGGCTAGGTCCGCGCCGCGTTCCGACGCTCACACTCCGCGTATGGTGACGGTCGAGGATGCGGTCATCGCGCGGTGGGAGACCGGGGGTTCCCGGTTCGAGGTCTTGGTCGACCCGCAGGCGGTCCAGGACCTGAAGGACGGTAAGCCGGTCGACCTCTCCGACAAGCTCGCCCTCGACCAGGTCTTCAAGGACGCGAAGAAAGGCGACAAGATCTCCGAGGAACACCTCGAGAAGACGTTCCACACCCGCGACCTCGCCGAGATCGCGCGCCAGATCGTCCTCAAAGGCGAGGTCCAGGTCACGACCGAGCAGCGCCACCGCCTGCAGGAAGCCAAGCGAAAGCAGGTCGTCGCGACGATCGCGCGGAATGCGATGAACCCCCAGACCGGCGCTCCGCACCCTCCGGCCCGCATCGAGGCGGCGATGAACGAGGCGAAGGTTCACATCGACCCGTTCCGGCCGGTGGACGAGCAGGTTCAGGAGGTCCTCGCGAAGCTGCGCCCGCTGATCCCGATCCGACTCGACGTGGTCAAGGTGAAGATCAAGATCCCGGCGCAACACTATCCGCGCGTCATCGGCGAAGTGAAGGGCCTCGGCCGACTCCTCGAAGAGAACTGGCTCGGAGACGGAAGCTGGAGCGGCATCGTCGAAATCCCCGCCGGGATGCAGACCGAACTCTACGAGAAGCTCAGCGCTCGCACCAAAGGCGCTGTCGAGACCGCTTTGGTTAAATAGACCCCTCTCGTCGCGCGGCCCGGTGCAGCAAGAAAGATGTCCAGAGGTCATCGTCCGGGCCACCGCAGTCGTGGCCGCGGGGGTCCCCCCTCGCCTCCCTCCGGGGAACGGACACTAGTTCTTCCCGGTGAAGAGATCCGTGCCCAGGGACTGAAGCCCGGGCCCGGAACCTACCGCACGGGTGGCAAGGTCTACGCGAGCGTGCTCGGTCTGCTCTCCGAGCGGCCGCCGTTCGTGCAGGTGATCCCGCTCTCCGGCCGCTACATTCCGAAGCCTCACGACCTCGTCCTCGGTACCGTCACGGACGTCCAGGGCACGTTCTGGCTCCTCGACATCGCCGCGCCTCGCTGGGCCCCTCTGCACATGACCGGGACCCCCTGGCAGGTCGAGATCGGGGAGACCGAGCGCTTCCTCCGGGTCGGCGACGCGGTCGTCGTTCAAGTGGAGAGCCTCGAGGCGACGGGACGGATCGGAGTCACGATGCTGGGGGAAGGTCTCGGGAAGCTCGAGGGCGGAACCATCGCCCGCATCTCCCCGGCGCGCGTCCCCCGGGTGGTCGGCCGAAACGGGTCGATGATCGATACCATCCGCCGCCACACCGGGGCCGAGGTGGTGGTCGGTCAGAACGGGCGGATCTGGATCGGCGGAACGCCGGACGCGATCCACCGGGTGAGCGAGGTGCTTCGGATCATCGAGGAGAACGGCCAGCGCTCGGGTCTGACCGAGCGGGTCGAGAGCTACCTCCTCGCGACGATGCCCACGGACTCGAAAGGGCCTCGCGAACCCGACGGCGAGCACGCCCACCGCGACTCCTCCCCGCCGCCGCGCGTGACGACGGACGCGGACGAGGATGCGGTCGAGGACGAGACGGAGAGCGACGAGCCGTCCGAATCGATGGAGCCGGGCGAGCAGTGAACTGATCACGGTCCAAGGAGAAAAAAATGGGAAGCGTAGGAGCGAAGGACGTCCCGGTGCTGTTGAGCCCCGAGGGGCTCCGCATCGACGGACGAAGACTGAACGAACTGCGCCCGATGAAGATCCAGGTCGGGCAGCTGCACAATGCCGACGGTTCGGCGTTCGTGGAGTGGGGGATGAACAAGGTGATGGCCGCCGTCTACGGACCCCGGGAGGTCCACCCCCGCCATCTGCAGCAGAACAACAAGGCGGTCATCCAGTGCAAGTACAACATGGCGGCCTTCTCGGTCGACGAGCGCAAGCGGCCGGGCCTCGACCGGCGCTCGCAGGAGATCTCCAAGGTCATCGGGGAAGCGTTCGAGTCGGTCGTCTTTGCGGAGGAGTACCCCCGCACCAGCATCGACATCTACATCGAGGTCCTGCAGGCGAACGCCGGGACCCGCTGTGCGGGTCTCGTCGCCGCGTCGCTCGCGCTCGCGGACGCCGGAATCCCGATGGTCGACCTGCTACCGGCCGTTGCGGTCGGTAAGGTCGCCGGGAAGATCGCCCTCGACCTCAAGAAGGAGGAGGACAACTTCGGCGAAGCGGACCTCCCCATGGCGCTCGTGCCCCAATCGGGGCGCTTGGTGCTCCTCCAGATGGAGGGCCACATGACCGAGCCCGAGCTCTCCGATGCCCTCGAGCTGGGGGTCCAGGGCTGCCGCGAGATCTACGAGAAGATGAAGCAGGCGTTGCGAGAACGGTACGCCGTCGGGCCGGTCGGAGGCTCCGCATGAGCGAAGAAGTCGCGGCCGAGATCCTCACTACCCACATCCTGGACCTCGCGGCCGAAGGCAAGCGACTCGACGGCCGTGGACCGGACGAATACC
>JASHUP010000140.1 GCA_030039915.1 Thermoplasmata archaeon
GCGAACGCAGCCCTGCGTTCGTTCGTCGCATCACGGGTCGGCTCGCAGGCCGACTGCGGAATGCAACTCTCCGAACGCTGCCCGGGGCGAGCCACGTTCCTCACCTCAGCAATCCGGACCAGTTCATTGCCCTGATCCACGGTTTTCTCGTCGAGCGCAACGTGCCGACGACCTGACGCCCTCGGCGCCGTCGATCAGCGGGGAGGCGGTGGGTCCGACCCCAGGATCGGCTCGAGGAGCTCCATCACTCCCTTGCCGAGCCACTGCCCGCCGTCGACGGCCAATACCTGGCCGGTGATGTAGCTCGCCCGTGGGCTCGCCAAGAATCGGACGGCCTCCGCGACCTCCGCGGGAGTACCAAACCGTCCGAGAGGCACCCCGTCCGTGACGGACTTGATGACCGCCTCGGAAACCCAGAGTCGCTCGTCCGTTCCTTCCGTGTGCACCGGGCCCGGTGCGACCGCGTTGACACGGATCCCGAAGCGCGCCCACTCGACCGCGAGAGTTCGGGTGAGCGCGAGAACGCCGGCCTTCGCCGACGCCGAATGGGCGGTTCCGGGTCCCGCCATCCAGGCGTACGACGCGATGATGTTCACGATCGCCGGCGTCGGCGACCGCCTCAGGAGCGGGAGCGCCGCTTTGGAGCAGTAAAACGTCCCGTCCAGCACGATCCCCACCACGGCCTTCCAGCCGTTCGTCGTGATCTTTTCCGCGGGGGCGACGAAATTCCCGGCCGCGTTATTCACGAGGACATCGAGGCGGCCGAACTCGTGACCGACCACCTCGAGCAGATGGTCGACCTGCTCCGGAACGCGGACATCGGTCGGAACCTCGACGACCCGTGCGCCGTGGCCCCGGAGCTCGCCGGCACCCGCGGCCAGATGCCCTGCCGCGCGGCTCGCGATAGCGAGGTTGTACCCGTCGTCGGCCAACGCTACCCCGATCGCGCGACCGAGGCCGGTGCCCCCGCCGGTGATGAGCGCCACCGGTTTCGCCTCCGGATGGTGTGGGGTGTTCGCGGTCACTCGGGAACGGATTCCGGACCCCCGTAAGAGCCTAGCCGAGGGGCCCCCGGGGACTCCCGCCGCATTCGGCAGGGTCCCGCCGCTCGCGAGGGCTACGAAGAAATCCCGCGAGCCGCGGAACGAGCGCGCTCGAGGGCGCCCGCCGGAAGTCCTCTCCCGAGGACCCCGTCCTCGCGGTGAACGGGGCGTCCGTGCTGGAATACGATCAGCGTGGGGACGACCGAAATGGTCAGTCCGTCCCACAAGGGGGAATCATCTTGCGACAGATCCGCAATCGCGGTCCGGAAGCCGGCGTTTCCCTCGATCGCGAGAAAGGACGGGAGGAACCGCTCGCAGAACGGACACCAGTCTGCGACGAACGCGACGATCCACGTCCCTTCCCGAAGAAAAACGCCGCCGTGAAAGGAGCTCTCTTCGATCGTCTCCATTCTGCTCTTCCCTCCGTCGGCGGCCAACCCCCGATCGACTCCCCCGCTCGGGCGAGCGTTCTAAGGAACGCCGTGCCGAAAGGGATATCGGCGTTTCCGACCAAATCGCTTGACCCCCCGATCCGTCCAGTATTCGTGAATGTCCCGGGCCAGAGTACGGTCAAAGAGCGGGGGAAGCCCGCGCCGGGGCGGGGGCCCGCCCGAAAACTTCGAGGAGCCCGCGACGACCACGACGGGGACTCCCCGTGCGGCGGCGGCCCGTGCGAGCGACTTGGTTCCGACCTTGTGCGCGACGGAGCCGTCCGAAAACACGGTGTCCGCGCCGATGAGGAGGAGGTCGGTCCGCCCGACCTCTCCGGGACCGCGTCGGTCCGGGATCACCCGGGCCGGCAGACCCGCTCGGCGAAGATCCTCCGCAAACGCTCTTCCCTCGCCACCGGGTCGGCTCTCGAGCACGGAGATGCGCTGAGGTCGACGGGCGCCTCGGACGGACCGAAGTGCGGTGAGCACCGAATCGCTCCGGCTCAGCGTGACGACGGAGCGCGCCCGGGGGAAGCGGGCGCGGCTCGTTCGGCCGATCCCGATCAGTTCCCGCTGGAGACGCCTTCGCTCCTGACGCACCCAAGCGCGTGCGCAAGGCAACGAGGACCTTGTTTGAGCCGTTCGAGCCAGTTGGCGCCACTCGGAAGCCCAGCGTCGGAAAGCGCCCATCGCCGGCTGGACCTTGGAGAGGCCGCGGGCCAGCCGGAAAAACCGGGTGCGGAGCCGTCGATCGGGGAGGTTCGCCCATCGGGCCAGGAGTCCGTCGATCACCGAAAGGGCTTCGAGCGAAAGGGCTCGAGCCCCCCGCGAACGGTCGTGGCGGACGGAGGAGAACGCGGAATCGATCTCCGCTTGGGCCGCTCGCGACACCGAACTCCGAAGCAACGTCCCCCCGGCGGGACGAGACCCCCTCGAATTCTTGAGCTCGGCGAGCGTGCGGGGCGCGAGGCGACCGATGTCGTGGCGAGTCCCGATCGAGGCGAAGAGCGACCGCGTGTTCCCCGAAGCAATCCGTGGCAAGGTCGAGACCCACCGGTTCCCGAGCCGGGTGCTCGAAGGCAACCCGTGGGGGGACCCGACCGTCCGCGACCTGCCCGTCTATCTTCCGCCCTCGGGCCGGTCGGAGGGACTTCCGCTGATCGTCCTGCTCACGGGGTACACCGGTGCCGGATGGGCCCACTTCCAACGTCCGCGCTACCTCCAGGATTCGATCGTCGGACGCCTGGACCGACTCATCCGGCGGAAGCTCGCGCCCGAAGCCGTCCTAGTCGCCCCCGATTGCCTCACGACCCTCGGAGGAAGCCAGTACCTCAACTCCTCGGCCACCGGGCGCTACGAGGACTATGTGGTGCAGGAGGTCCTCCCGTTCGTCCAAAAACGGTACCGCACCGGTCCCGTGGGGGTGATGGGGACTTCGAGCGGCGGGTACGGCTCGCTCGTGCTTTCCCTCCGGCACCCGGAGCTCTTCCCCGCCGCCGCATCGAACGCCGGAGATGCGTACTT
>JASHUP010000141.1 GCA_030039915.1 Thermoplasmata archaeon
ACACGAAGAGCCACGAGTGGGTGAAGGTGGAGGGCGAGACCGCGACGGTCGGCATCACCGACCACGCCCAAGCGCAGCTGACCGACATCGTGTTCGTGGACCTGCCGTCCCCGGGCAAGTCGGTGAGCGGCGGGTCGAGCGCGCTCGTGCTCGAGTCGGTGAAGACGGTCGCGGACGTCAACTCCCCCGGGAGTGGCGCGGTCAGCGAGGTCAACGGCGAGCTGAAGGCCCATCCCGAGCTCGTGAACCAGGACCCGTACGGAAAGGGCTGGATCTTCCGCGTGAAGCTGTCGAGCCCGATCGCGGCGGAATACCTCCTCTCGGCCGACCAGTATCGCGAACTGGTCGCGTCGGGGAAGTAGGTCGGGAGTCCGTCCCGGGCCTACTGGCCCTTGAACTCGGGCTTGCGTCGCTCGAGGAACGCGCGCATCCCTTCGCGACGGTCGTCGGTCGCGAATGTGTGGCCTGCGGACTCCGCCTCGAGGTAGAGCGCGCTCGCGAGCGACGCGTCCAGGCCGCGGTCGATCACCCGCTTCGCCCACTGAACGCCGAGCGGCGCGCGGCTCGCGATCAGCTCCGCGATCGCTTCGACCTGCTCTCGAGCGCGGTCGGCGGGCACCACCTTCGCCACGAAGCCCATCCGGTAGGCCTCCTCCGCGCTCACCGGCTCGCCGGTGTAGGTGAGGAGCTTCGTCTTCGCGCGTCCGATGAGCCGGGTAAGGCGGGTCGCCCCGCCCATCCCGGGATGGATCCCGACGGTCACTTCGGGCAGGCCGAGGACCGACCCCTCGGCGGCGACGATGAAATCCGCCGCCAGCGCCAGTTCCAGTCCACCTCCGAGGGCGTAGCCTTCGACCAGCGCGATCACCGGCGCCGGGAACCGAGCGATCCGGTCCGCGACCTCTTGACCGCGGAAGCCGAACGCGATCCCTTCCGGTAGGGTCTTCCGTTCCATCTCCGCGATGTCGGCCCCGGCCGCGAAGACCGGGGACGAGCCCGCCAGGACGACCGCCCGGACGCCGTGTTCGACTTCCAGACCACGGAACGCGGCCTCCACCTGGTCGAACAGGGCGGAGTTGAGCGCGTTCAGGGCTTCGGGCCGGTCGAGAAGCACCCAGGCCACCGACCCCTTGCGTTCCACCCGGACGAACGAGAGGGGCCAGCTTCGCTCCCCGCGGCCCGCGCGGTCGCGAAGCTCCTTCGACACCGGGAAATTTCCGGGCCAGCGGCGGGCGTAGTCGTCCACCAGACGGAGTCCCTCGGGAAGGCCCACCGAAGCGAGTTGCGCGAACGGGCCCCAGCGACGCCGAAGCCCGACCGTCGCGCCGCGGTCCGTTGCCTCGGCCGTCGCGACGCCCTCTTCGACGAGCCGGGTCGCGATTCCGAGAGTGAGCCCGAGCAAGCGCTCGCGGACCGCCGCCTTCTTCGTGGGCTCGACCTCCGTCTCCCTCCACCGCCACGGCTCGTTGGACCGGAACTGCGACTCGAGACGTTTCGACGGCGCATACGCCGGGCCGAACGCCCGGTAGAGGCTGGTCTCGGCGTGGAAGGCGATCGCGACGCCCGTGACGTTCATCAGCTCGAACGGTCCGAGCGTCGCGCCGAACAGTTCCCGGCCGACCTCCTCGATCGTGGCGAGGCTCGCGACCTCCTCCTCGGCCAGGCGAGCCGATTCGTTGAGATACGGGACGAAGAACCGGTTGACGCAGAACCCGGCTCGGTCCTGGGTCGTGATCGGCAGCTTTCGAATGAGGTAGGAGAATCGCTCGAGCTCTTCGAGGACCGACCGCTCCGTCGCCGCACCGCCGATGATCTCGACGAGCTTGTTGATCGAGGCAGGATAGAAGAAATGCAGGCCGGCGAAGCGCCCGGGGTTCGGGAATCCCTCGCCGAGGTCGGTGACCGAGAGCGAGGAAGTGTTCGTGGCCACGACGGCGTCCCGGCCCACGAGCGGTGCGAGCTCGGAGAAGAGATTCCGCTTCACCTCGCGGTCCTCGAACACCGCCTCCACCACCAGGGAGGCCTCCCGCACCGCGTCCGCGAGGTCCGTGCCGTACGAGATGCGCGCGAGCACCGCGTCGCGTTTCGCGGGGGTCGTCTTCTTCCGGTCGATCGCCCCCTGGAGCATCTTCTCGACGAGGCCGCGCCCGCGGGCGATCGCGGCGGCGTCCACGTCCCGTACTCGGACGGTGAACCCGGCCTGGGCGCACGCCTGGGCGATCCCGCTGCCCATGTTGCCCGCCCCGAGCACCGCGACGATCGCCGGCGGACGGAGCGACGGCCCGACCATGCGTTCCCACCCAGAGCGCGAGTAGGCGCCCGGCGGCGAAGCAGGGGTCCGGACTCTTAACGGTTGGGTGCCCGGGCCGAGCACCTCTCGGTCGCGATCCGCTCGTCGCAGGCCTTAAGCCGGAACGTCTCCCGGTCGCGTGGGCGCCGCACGGTCGGAACTCGAGATCGAAGCGGCGCTCGATTCCGAGCGGCAGTTCGTCCTGACGCTCGGCGGGTTCGCCCTCGAGATCTCCGGCGCAACGCTCGTCACCCACGAGAAGCTCCCGGTTCCGCGATTCAATTTCGTCCAGGAGCTGGGGGTTGGACGGGAACGTCAGACCTCGTTTTTCGAGCACGCGCTCGACCACTACTTCCAACGCGCGCTCCGGCCCACGTTTCGCGTCCCCGACCCGGTGGCGGACCACGTGGACGCGGGATTGCGTCGCTTCGGGTTCCTTCCCCGACCGGCGCCGCTCGTCCTGATGCTGTCGAGCGATCCCCCGACCGTCCCCCGCAACGCGGACGTTCGCGTTCGGGCGGCCACCCATGCGGACCTCGACCTGGTCGCGTCGTTCTGGACGTCGGAAGCCGAGCGCCCCGAATTCCGCACCGCTCTCGACGTCGCGTGGGTCCACCCCAACCCGCACGAAACACTGGTCCCCCTCCTCGCGTTCGTCGGCGATACGGCGGCCTCCGCCGCGCTGGTCTATCGGTACCGCACCGCGGCGGGCATCCACGCCGTTGCCACGCGACCGGCCGCGCGAGGGCAGGGAGCTGCCTCCGACCTCGTCGGGTTCGCCCTCGTGCACTCGGTCGGCGGGGCCGGAGCACGGTACTCGATGTTCGCCGACTCCGCTCGGCTGGCCCACCGGCTCGAGAGCCTGGGTTTCCAGACCGCGCGTACGTTCACCGAATACGAACTTCCGGCTTCGGCGGAGCTTGCATTCCCGTCTCCGGGTCCCGCCGTCGGACCGCGCTGGAGACCTCCTCGCGGCTCGACGAAGTGACCCTCGACGGGGCCGCGTTCAGTTGCGTCCGCGCAGGCTCTGCAGCTTCATGCGCTGCTCGAGCGACGCGATCGTGCGGATCGTCTGGACGACCGTGTCGGCGTTGAGCGAGATCGAGTCGATCCCCTCCCGGACAAGGAACTCGGCGAACTCGGGGTACACGCTCGGTCCCTGGCCGCAGATGCCGACGGTCCGGCCCTCGGCATGCGCCCCCTCGATGAGCAGTTGGATCGCGCGGAGCACCGCCGGGTCGCGCTCATCGAAGTATCCCATCCGTCCGAGGGTTTCGGAGTCGCGATCGGCCCCCAGCACGAGCTGCGTCAGGTCGTTCGACCCGATCGAGAAACCGTCACAGTGCTTCGAGAACTCGCGCGAGAGGAGCGCGGTGGACGGAACCTCCGCCATGAGGTACAGTTGGAAATCGCGCGAGCG
>JASHUP010000142.1 GCA_030039915.1 Thermoplasmata archaeon
CCGTCACCACGCCGGGGACAGAGTAGCCCTTGACCGCCGAGTACGTGTCCATGATCCACGCCATCGTCTGGCTGTCGGTGTAGACGTCCGGAGCCGGAATGTCCATCTCGGGCCCGATGATGGGAGCGATCTCACTCGCGTAGCGCCGCGTGAGTCGCTCGAGCTCGCCCTTCGACATGTGCTTCGGGTCGCAGATCACGCCGCCCTTCGCTCCGCCGTACGGGATGTTGACGACGGCGCACTTCCACGTCATCCAGGCCGCGAGCGCCCGCACTTCGTCCAGCGTCACCTGCGGGTGGTAACGGATCCCGCCCTTGCACGGACCCCGCGCCATGTTGTACTGGACCCGGTAACCGGTGTAGGTGTGGTAGGACCCATCGTCCATCCGCACCGGGAAATTGACCGTGAGCTCCCGCTTCGGGTGCTTCAGCACCTCGCGGATCCCGGTGTCGATGCCCAGGAGATCCGCCACAATGTCGACCTGTTTCTTCGCAGTCTCGAACGGATTGACTGAAGCGCTGTTGTTCACCATACCCGAAACCTCCGGGCAAAAGGGGGACTCCGACTCCTGATACTTGAGGGTAACGTGGAGACTGCGACGGTGCCGCACGGTTTCGACAATGGTCGAACCTGGTTATCGGCGCAGTTCAGACGCGTCGCGCGGGCCGGCGAGCGAACGGTCGCCAACCGCCGGCCGGCATCGGCCCGAGTCGTCGCCCACGGCGCAGCCACGCCCCCTGTCCGGCCACGACCCGGCCGACCGTCGTCAGCCGACCACCGACCCGTCGCACGGCGTTCGCGGCCGCGGAGAACGACCGAGGAGGGAGCGCGGCGAGCAGCTCGTAGTCCCCGCCGTAGAACGCGCGGGCGCGGCGTTCTCGAGTAGAAAGCGCAGGGTTCCGTAGCGGAGCGGCGAGCGGGAGGAGCGACTCGTCGACCTCGACGCGCACGCGGCTCGCTTGGGCGAGGAGTCGGGACGCCTCGGCCAGGCCGTCCGAGGTGTCGAGCATCGCGTGCGCCCATCGCACGAGCACGACCCCCTCTCGGACCCGCGGGGTCACGTCGAGCATCGCGGCGAGCGCCCGGCGGCTCGGTCGCCGGCGGCCGAGGATCCCGGCCGCCGCGACGCCGCCACGCCCGACGGTCCCCGTCGTCACCACCACGTCGCCCGGCCGGGCCCCGGTCCGCGGAGCGAGGGCATCGGGTCTCCCCCAGCCCAGCACGCTGCTCACGACGGTGCGCACCGGACCGGCTTTGGTGTCCCCTCCGACAAGAAGCATCCGGTAGCGCTCGGCCGTCTCCTCGGCCCCCCGGCTCACCGACTCGAGCCACGTTTGAGGAGTGCCCGGCGGGACGACGAGCGCGAGCATCAACGCGGACGGGGTCGCCCCCTTTGCGGCGAGGTCCGAGAGGCTCACGGCGGCGGCCGCCGCTCCCACCTTCCGGGGAGCCGAGCGCGGGACGAAGTGGGTCCCCTCGACCAGGGAATCGATCGACAGGACGGCCACCCTGCCCGGTGGAGGTCGGAGCGCGGCCGCGTCGTCCCCGAGCGGAAGGAGACCGACGTGGGCGGCGGGAAGCTCGGTCGCGAGCCACGCATGAAAACTCCGCTCGTCGACCGGCGCCGCACGCGAAGAGCGACGCGCGGGCATCGATCGCTACTTGTACGGCAGGAACTCCTTTCCGAGGAGCTCCCGGCCGAGGATGATCCGCATGATGTTGAGCCCGCCCTCGGCTCCGACGAGGTACGACATGATCCCCCGAAGACCGAGCTCGAGCCCGACCTCTTTCGTGTAACCGGCGGCGCCGAACCACATCATCACGCGCTTCACCGATTCGAAGGCGACCTGAGGGGCACCGAGCTTCACCGAGGCGACCGCACGGTCGACCTCCGAGCGGTGCGAGCTGTCGCCCTTCAGCGTGTACGTGTCCAGCAGCCAGGCCGCTCGACGGCACTGCCACTTGATCGCTTCGACCTGGGTCCAGAGATCGACCAGCTCGAACTGGATCGCCTCGAACTTGCCGAGCGGTTGACCGAACGCCGTCCGCTCCCGGATATACGTCATGCCGGTTTCGAGGGCTCGTTCTGCGGCGCCGATGCACGCCGCCGCCACGAACGTCCGCGCGACCGAGAATCCCTCCATGGCGAGGCCGAACCCCTTGCCTTCGCTCCCGAGGAGGTACTTCTCCGGGACGCGGGCGTCCTGGTAGCTGAGCCCCCCGGTCGAGATCCCCATCCGGCCCATGTTGTGGAATCGCTGCGTCGCGATCCCCTCGGTCCTTGTCGGAACGTAGAGGAAGTTGAACCCCCCCGACGCGTCCTTGGCGAGCGTGAGATGGCCCCCACCGAGGTCCTTCGCCTCCTCCACCCCCGAGATAAACGACTTCTCACCGCGCAGAACGAACGAGCTTCCGTCGCGGTGCGCCGTCGTGCGCATTCCGCCGAGGTCACTGCCGCCGCCGGGCTCGGTGGTGGCGATCCCGAGGAACGCCTTTCCTCCACAGACGGCGGGGAGCACCTCGCGCTTCGTCTCCTCCGTCCCGTGTCGAGCGAGGATGTGACCCCAGCCCGCCTCGAGCAAGAAGAAGACGGCGGTCGCCATTGAAAAGTCCCCGCGCCCGACTTCCTCGGCGGCGATCTCGGTGAGGACCGCGGAGGCGCCCATCCCTCCGTACTCGGTCGGCACCGGCATCGCGAGCAGGCCGAGGTCGGCCATCGCCGCGAGCACGTCCCGCGGGATGCGGCCCTCTGCATCGATCTTCTGCTCGTTCGGTCGCAGCACCCGATCGCCGAAGCGACGCACCGCGGCCTGGAACGCCTCTTCTTCGTCGCTGAGACGGAAATCCATCGTGACCGGCCGCGGACGGCCGCGCCGGGATTTAGCCTATCCGCGGAGGACGGGGCGCGCGGCAGTTCCTTTAAGCTAGGCGAGCTTCGACCGGCGGAGGAGTCGGGCGTGCGGGTCCGGGTGGCGATCAACGGGTTCGGGACGATCGGAAAGCGGGTCGCCGACGCGGTGGTGAAGCAGCCCGACATGGAGCTCGTCGGGGTCGCCAAAACGCGACCGAGTTACGAGGCGCGTCGCGCGATGGAAAAGGGGTACCCCCTCTACGTGACCGGATCGGGTGACCCCGAGGCGTTCCGGGCCGCCGGCCTCCCGCTCGCCGGGTCGATCCGCGACCTGATCGGGAAGGTCGACGTTGTCGTCGATGCGGCTCCGGACAAGCTCGGCCGAGAGAATCGGAAGCTGTACGACGCGGCCGGGGTTCGCGCGATCTTCCAGGGGGGCGAGAAGTCCGACGTCGCGGAGGCGTCGTTCTCGGCGCTCGCGAACTATACGGCCTGCCTGGGGAAGAAGACGATCCGGGTGGTCTCGTGCAACACCACGGGGATCGCCCGGGCCGCGGCCGTCCTGCGTCAGGCCTGGGGGGTCGACCATTGGGAGGTCACGCTCGTCCGCCGCGCCGCCGACCCTGCCGAAACGAAGAAGGGCCCGATCAACGGGATCTTGCCGACGTTCCAACTCCCGTCGCATCACGGACCGGACGTTCAGACGATCTTCCCGGACCTGCACATCGCGACCACCGCGGTCGTCGTCCCGACGACCCTCATGCATGTCCACGTGAACCACGTTCGACTCTCGCGCGCTCCGCGCGACGCCGCGGAAGTGGTCGAGACGTTCCGGTCCACGCCGCGGTTCCGGGTCTTCGCACCGTGGGAACACGTCGACGGCACGCCGCAGGTGATGGAGTACGCCCGGGACCGCGGCCTCGGATTCAACGACATGATGGAGAACGTCCTCTGGGAGGAAGGGGTCCGCCTCGACGGCCGGGACGTCTACTTCTTCCAGGCGATCCACCAGGAGTCGATCGTCGTCCCCGAGAGCATCGACGCGATCCGCGCCTCGCTCGCCCTCGAGTCGGAGGGGCGAGCGTCCGTCGCGAAGACCGACCGGGCCCTCGGTCTCAGCCGCCCGTGAGAACGTCCGTCCGTCGGGCGCTCAGTCGTCGGGCCCGGAGGACTTTCGCGAGTGCATCGCCACCTGGCGGTCAGTCTTCGCAACGGTCTCGGGTTCGACCCCCCGGTTGATCGTGACCTCGTTCACGATCACGAGCATCTCGAGCGCCATCAGGAGGTTCGAGACGACCCGCTGGGCCGACACCGCGACCGTGCGGTCGGGCACGTGCCGAGCGATCGCGTCGCCGAGCGTGTAATCGGTCGGTAGGGCCCGGTCGATCTCGTTCAGGTTCGCGTTCGCGTCCACGACCGACAGCCGGACGAAGGCGTCCATCGTCCGCTCGAGGAGTCCTTCCACCCGGGACATGAGCGCCACGAGGTCCCCGACCGCGGACTTCGGCAGTCGCTGGAAGCCGCGGAGGTTCGAGCCGATCTCGTGGCCCAGGCCCGAGACCAGGTCCCCGGTGACCTCCAGGATCTTCGCGACGAGCCGCGAGCCAATCTGGTAGTGGTGACTCTCGACGCCGATGTCCCGCGCCACCTGGAAATCGTCCGAACTCAGCAACAGCTGGCGGACCATGAGGAGGTAGAACCGGTCGATCTCGTCCTCCATCGCAGCGAGCGGGTCGAGCTGCGAGCGGTTCCCACCGACCAGAACGGAGCGACACGTTTCGAGTTCGGTCCGGAGCATCCGGACGACCTGGCTCATCAAACGGTGGAACTGGTAGCG
>JASHUP010000143.1 GCA_030039915.1 Thermoplasmata archaeon
GGCCACGATCAAAGAGGAGGTCTTCGACAAGGAGAATCGCGCCCTCGTCGCTTTGGTAGGCCTTCATGGGGCCGGCAAGACCGAGCGGCTGCTCGTCGCCCAGGCTGACGCGAAGGAGCGGAAGGCGTTCTGTGTCTACTTCGACATCACGACCAAGATGACCTGGGTGACCAAGGGACTCGCTCAGACTTTGGACAAATCGGCCCGGCTGGGCGGGTTCCAGCGAGTCTTCAGCTCTCCGAAGTGGCTGCGCGATGTCGTTGCGCTGGAGAAGATTAAGGATACCAACTACGACCCCGTCAAGGCGGGGCAAGCAATCGCGGCGGCGCTGAACGCCAACGCCCCGGCCCTCCTACTCTTGAACGACCTCCACAACCTCTCGTCGTCGGCCGAGCTCAACGTCTTCTCGAAGATGCTCCAAGAGCTCACCGACACGATCAAGCCCGGCGTACTCGTGATGTTCGGAGCCTTCCCTAGCTTCATGCTACAACTTGCCACCGACCAACCGCCACTCTCCAGCCGGATCAATCGTACGCTCCTGCTGCCGCGGATTTCGGCGGACGAGGCTGCGCTCCTGGTCGCGAAGAAACTTCTCGCCAAACGCCTCGTAGAGGGGCTCGACCCTCTCTACCCGTTCGACCAGGAGGCGATAATGCGACTGAATCAGATCGCGGTTGGGAACCCTCGGCGACTGCTCGAGATGTGCGACGTCGCGCTCGAATACGCGGTGGCGCATCGCGCGTACCGGATCGACGTGGAGATCGTCCGCTCGGCAATCATGGAGCGGCAGGTTCGAGACCTAAAGTCCATGGTCGACAACCAGTCGGATCCTTGGGCGGAGGAGTCTTCCGGCGCGGACGCCCGCCCACCGGAGGCCGCGGGCCCTTCGGGCGCGAGCCCAGTGGCCGGAGTCGAACCCTTGCCGACCGGTCCGTTGGGTCGGTAAGGCCGTCTCAGCGCCGGGGAGCGGCGCCGTCGTTGATCACCGCGAGATTGATTGCCTGCTCGGCAACATCAGCTGCGTAATACGCGGTTCGCCCCAAACTGTCCACCACTCCAGCGAGGGCGAGCAGTTCCTCGCCCTTCCGTGTAGCGATCTTGTGGAACAGGTCGTCGATCAGCTTCTGGTGGTGGGCACGACCGTCGATGGCTTCGTTCGCCGCTTCCATGTCCCCCGCGATGAGGGAGTTGAACGCGCGGTCAAGCATCCCTAACGCCGAGTTCTTGGCCTGGACGAGCTCCGCCGCGAGCTTGGGATCCAGCGCATGCTTGGAGCAAAGGATCGGGTAAGCTCCGGCGATGCGGGTCGCGTGATCGCCGATCCGCTCGAGTAACTTCGCGGTCAACTGGTGAGCGTGAATCGCTGCCAGGGAATGCCCATTTTCGCCAGAAGGACCTTGCCCGGGGGCGACGTACCGCTTGGCCACCATCCAATAGAGCCGGTCCACGTCCTGATCGCGTTGCTCCACGTCGTGCGCGAGCGTGCCGCTTCCGTTCTGGAGCGCGAGAACCGAGTCCTCGACCATGGCCCGGACGATCAGATGCATCCGGCGAAGGCATTTCTCCGCGCTAAGCTCGGAGGGGTCGGAAAGATCCTGGATGAGGATGCTACTCCGGCCCTCCTCGATCACCTCTGGGCCGATGACGAGCCGGCAGAAATCTCGGGCGACCCGCCGCACGAACGGGCCCTTGTCGGGTGTGAAGTGAACCTCGATCAGTCCAAAGCCCGCGATGTAAGCCCCGATTAGCTTCCGCAGGAGGTGATCGCGGGACTCCTCCCCCTTTTCCTCGAAGGTCTTCTTGCGTGCCGGAGGACGCTCTTCCGGTCGGTGACGGACAGAGACCGAGCCGTCGGCTTCGGAGTCGACGAATAGCGTGTCGCCGGGCTTGAGACCGGCGTCAACCACCCATCGCTTCGGAAGCGAAACAAGGTACGTCGACCCCCCGGCCAGCTGAAGCTTGCGGCCTTCCACGAGGTTCACCCGGTCACTGAAACCATATGTATCCTTAAAGACAAAATAAATAGAAACAGGAGGACTATGTTACGGAGTCTTCGATGTCCTTCGGATCCCACGAAGAGCCCCCGAGCACAACACGGGGCACCTCGACACTCAAGGGAATGCTGATAAGTTGATTTGTGTCGGATGCCGGTGAGCTACGCCGCGCGGGACGGGTTGATGGAGCCGGGCACAGCGGAACAGTCCGAGATTCCCCAGCCGCGAGCCACGCCGCCTCCCGCAGTTTCGCAATCGGCCCCGCCCAAAGCACGCCGACTTTCGGGCGTGCATTGGGCGGTGATCGCGATCGTGGTAATTGTTATCGTCGTCGTCGCGACGGTCGTTGTGCTGCGAGCGCGAGCGGAGAACGGGGCGACGGGACCGGAGGTTCTGATTCCCGGACGGACGCTCACTAACCTTTCGGCCGGTCAGCTTGCCGCCGTGAACTTCATCGTACAATCCCCGTCCGTGCTCAATGGGACGTACGCTACGTACTTCTCGACGACCTTCTACGTTCTGACGCCCGAC
>JASHUP010000144.1 GCA_030039915.1 Thermoplasmata archaeon
GAGGGGAGTCGCGGCGGTGCGCTCCCGCTCATCGAGCGCGGCTGTCTCGAATCTCCGAAGGTCGACTACGTCGTGGGCCAACACGTCGACCCGGCGTTACCGCTCGGAACGATCGGCTGGCGGACCGGCCCGACGATGGCCGCGGCCGACCACTTTGTCATCACCGTCATCGGGAAAGGAGGCCACGCATCGACCCCTCAACAGGGGCCCGATGCGATTGTCATTGCGAGCGAGGTTGTGACGGGCCTTCAGACGCTCGTGAGCCGCGTCCGAGAACCGTTCGACCCGGTTGTGGTGAGCGTCGGCTCGATCCACGGTGGAACCCGGAACAACATCCTCCCGAACGAGGTCGTGCTCGAAGGGACGGTGCGCACCCTCCGGCCCGCGACCCGAGACCTGATGGAGAACACGCTCAAACGACGGGTGCGCGCGATTGCCGCCGGACACGGAGCGCGAGTGCGAATACGCTACGTGCGGGGCTACCCGTCGCTCGTCAACACCCCCGGGCCGACCCGGGCGGTGGCCGCCGGTCTCGCCGCCGAGCTCGGGCACGCGAACGTCGTCGAGGTCGACCACCCCCTCATGGGCGCCGAGGATTTCTCCCGGTATCTTGAGAAGGTTCCGGGGACGTTCCTCCGGCTGGGGGTCGGTATCGCCCATCGGCCCGCGAGCCTCCACAGCTCGACTTTTGCCCCGGACGAGCGGGCCCTGGTGATCGGCGCGGCCGTGCTGGCCACCGCGGCGGAGACCCTGCAGAAGACCGCTCCATGAACGTCGCGCACGTACGCGGTGACTTCCCCGCCCTCCGGTCCCGAGCAGGTCGGCGCCCACCCGCGTATCTCGACTCGGCGTGCATGTCGCTCGTGCCCTCGGTCGTTCTCCGGGCGATGGAGGAATACTACTCCGACTTTCCCGGCTGCGCCGGCCGCAGCCTCCACCGATTCTCGGAAGAGGTGGCTCGCCGATTCGAGAACGCTCGTTCGGCGTTCGCTCGGTTCTTCGGCCGGTCCGACCCGAGCGGCGTGGTCTTCGTTCGGAACGCGACCGAAGCGATCAACCTCGTCGCCCAGGGCCTACCGTGGAACGCGGGGGATCGCGTCTTGGTCTCCGACCGGGAGCACAATTCGAACCTGGTGGTCTGGCAGCGGCTCGCCTCCGAGCGGGGGGTCCGACTCGAGACGCTCGAGCTCCCGGATGACGGTGGGTTCGATTCTGCGGCGTTCGAGGGCCACCTCGCCCACGGCGTCCGTCTCGTGAGTCTGTTCCACACCTCGAACCTCGACGGCCATACGCTTCCGTTGCGCGAGATCACCGAACGGGCACACGCCCACCGCGCGCTCGTCCTGTTCGACGGTTGCCAGGCCGCGCCCCACCAACGCGTCGACCTCGAGCGGAGCGGCGTCGACTTCTATGCGGTCTCGGCGCACAAAATGCTCGGGCCGACCGGGACCGGTGTACTCGCCGCCGCCCCGGAGGCGGTCTCCCGCCTCCGGCCGTTGCTGCTCGGCGGGGAGACCGTGGAGTGGTCCACGCTCGAAACGCACGCTCTTCGACCGCCTCCCTACCGGTTCGAGGCCGGCCTCCAGAACTACGCCGGCGTGATCGGGGCCCACGCCGGGCTCGACTACCTCGAACGCCTTGGGTTCGAAACCATCCAGGCTCAGCAGCTCGCCGTCAACGTCCGCGTGACTCGAGCGCTCGAGTCCGAGCCTCGCGTGCACGTCCTCGGACCAGCCGACCCTCGCGAGCGCTCGAGCATCTTCGCGTTCACGGTCGACGGAGTGGACCCGAACGACGTCGCGGTGTTCCTCGACGAGGGCCACGACGTGATGGTCCGCTCCGGGATGCACTGCGTCCACTCGTTCTATTCGCGCCGAGGGCTCCCCGGGAACGTCCGCGCGTCGTTCTACTTCTACAACGACCGCGAGGACGCGGACCGACTGGTCGAGGGGCTCACCGAGCTGCTCGAGAAGGTCCCCGGGCCGAGGGCTACCGGTACATCGGAGGCGACGGCTGCGTCGACGTCTCCGTCCGGCCGCGTTCCGACGCGTGCTTCTGGATCGAGAGCAGCTGCTGCTCGATCCGCTCCGCCTCGGCGTAGAGCGGCACGGGGTCGAGCGGCGTCCTCAGCAAGATCCGGTTGATCGTCTCGATCACTTTTGCCGCCGCACGCGCGTCGGGATAGTCCGCCTGGGCTTCGGCGAGGAACGTGAGCACGTCGAATCCTCTGCGCCGCCCCTCGTTCAGCAGTACCCCGGCGATCCCGGTGATCACGCCTTCCGCGAACGGGATCATGTTCGGCTCGATGTAGAGCTCGCGCGCCTTGCGCGTGCTCGCGACGCCATACACCTTCACGTCGTTCAGTCGGGGCGAGCGACCGAGGGGGGCGGCGTGCGGTGCCGCCTCGACCACGAGGCCCTCCGGGGAGACGAGCAGGGAGCATCGCTGCTCTTGCACCCAATCCAGGATGGACGTCGCGAGGGGGTGGATGATCGTCGGCGCGGGGTGGAACTCCGAAACGAACGCGACGAGCTTGTCCGCCCCTCGTCCCGCTCGGTCGGCGGGCGGGCGACCGGCGTAGATCCGGACGGGATGCTGCGGGTTCCCGTTCCGAACCAGCGAGACCGTCGGAAAGGCCGGCGACTCGACGATCCCGATCTGCTCCATCTCGAGCGTGTCGATGAGATAGTTCGCCACGATGGAGCTGACCAACCCCACCGAGGGAAAGCCGTCGATGACGATCGCGCCTTCGACGTCCACGCGTTTGATCTCGTAGATCCGGACCTGGTCCGGGGCCATCGGCATGGGGTTAGAGGGACCTCTCGACGATCTGGCCAAGTTCCTTCGAGATCACGTTGACGATCTCTCTCGTCATCGCGGCCCGCACATCCGGCGGGAGCGCGGAGAGACCCAAGCGCGCGGTCGCAGTGCCGACGCGCACGAGGGCGGCGTACTCGTTCGCCTTGGCCGCCAGGAGGTCCTTTACGGCGTCCTTGAGGTCCTGGGCCAGCTTTGGGTCGTCGTGGAGGGTCTTCTCGAGATGGCGTCGGATTTCGTCCTTGACGAGGTCGCGCGTCGCTTCGCGAACGAGCTCCTCGGGACGCAGGAGGTCGCGCGTGCTCTTCACGAGCACGTCGATCGGTTCGCCGGAGGACGAGCCGTCGGCCATCGGGCGGCGAAGCCGGGTCGGAGGCATAAGCGTTTGGTCGCTCTCGGGCCCCCGCGATCGGTTCCGCACGAGGAGCGACGCGCTCGGGGAGCGGAGGGCCGGCTCCGGCGGAAGGGTTTATCCCGACCCGGACCTCGCTCCGCCGGCGTGGGCCGGTAGATCAGCGGAAGATCGCTACCTTGGCAAGGTAGAGGTCGCGAGTTCAAAGGGGCGGGCCGAGCGCGTCGGTCCGACCGGAGATTCTCGCCCGGTCCACTGCCTATTCTCTCTCCTTGTCATCGGCAGGTGTCGAGCCTCAGCACCGACACGAAGCGCAGCGATTTATACCGGGGCAAGGTTGGTCGGGGCCGTGGAGGTCGAGATCCGAGAGAAGATCGCCGGCGAGGTCGTCCTGTCGCCACATCCGGGCAGAACGCTCCGCAAGTGGCGGGAGGATTTCGGGGTCTCCCAGCGGGACCTTGCTCGGCGCTTGTCGACGGTACCCTCCGTCATCAGCGACTACGAATCGGAGCGACGGCTGAGCCCCGGGGCCGGATTCATCCGGCGGTACGTGGAAGCGCTGCTCGCGCTCGACACCGCGAACGGCGGCAAGGTCGGCGAGCGCCTCGGCGTCCGGCCACACTCGGAAGGGATCCTCGGGATGCGCGAGTTCACGGTAGCGATCCCGCTCAAGACGCTCGGGGACCGGCTCGAGGCCCGACCGGTGAGCCGGGTCGACCTTCACCGGGACATCCACGGGTTCACGGTCCTCGATGCTCCGCGCGCGATCCTCTCGATCGATGCCTCTCACTTCGTGGAGGTGTACGGCTGGACGACCCAGCGGGCGCTGATCTTCTCCAACGTGAAGTACGGTCGATCGCCGATGGTCGCCATCCGGGCCCATCCGCTCAAGCCGGCGGCGGTCTTCTTCGCGAACCCCGGGCGGATCGACCCCCTTGCGGTTCGACTCTCGGAAGTCGAGAACATCCCTCTCCTCACGACGGCGCTCGCTGCACCGGCGGTCCTGGAGCGCCTCGAGGAACTGTAGAACAGGAAGGTAGCATCGATGGAAGCAGGCATCGTGAGTTACGGAGCGTACGTGCCCCGCTATCGGATCACGCCCACCGAGATCGGCCGAGTGTGGGGGGTCGACGGGGAGGCGATGGGCCTCGGCTTGAACGTTCGACGAAAGAGCGTTCCCGCCCCGGACGAGGATACGATCACGATCTCGACCGAGGCGCTGCGCACCGCCCTCGTGCGGGGCGCGATCGACCCGCAGCAGATCGGCGCGCTCTACGTGGGTTCCGAGTCGCACCCGTACGCCGTCAAGCCGACGGCGACGGTGGTCGCTCAGGCGGTGGGCGCCACCCCGAACCTCACCGCGGCCGACTTCGAGTTCGCATGCAAGGCCGGCACGGCCGCGATCCAGACGTGTCTCGGCCTCGTGGGCTCCGGATTGATCCGCTACGGCGTAGCGATCGGGACGGACACCTCCCAAGGGGCGCCCGGGGACGCGCTCGAGTACTCGGCGAGCGCCGGTGGTGGAGCGTTCGTGATCGGGAGGGAGAATGTGATCTGTCGAGTCGAGCGAACGGTTTCCTACACGACCGACACGCCCGACTTCTGGCGCCGGGAGGGACAGCGGTATCCGAGCCACGGTGGGCGATTCACGGGCGAGCCCGCGTACTTCCGGCACGTCACCGAGTGCGCGCATCGGATCATGGAAGCCTCGGGGAGCACCCCGAAGGATTACGCGCACGTCGTGTTTCACCAGCCCAACGGGAAGTTCCCGCAGCGGGTCGGGAAGCAGCTCGGATTCACGGACGCCCAGATGCGCTACGGGCTCGTCACCCCCTCGATCGGCAACACCTACTCGGCCGCCGCGCTCATCGGTCTCGCGAACGTGCTGGACCACGCGGGCCCTCGAGAGAGGATCCTGATGGTCGGCTACGGTTCCGGAGCCGGTTCGGACGCGTTCGAGCTCGAGACCACCGACGCGATCGCGACGTTCGAGAAGACGTACGGACACTCGGTCGAATACTTCCTGGACGGAGGGGTCGAGATGTCCTACGCGATGTATGCGAAGTTCCGTGGAAAGATCAACATGGGAGGTTCGTGACGATGCGCGAGGTCGCCGTCCTCGGAGTTGGCCAGACGAAGTTCGGCGAGCTGTGGGACCGCTCGTTCCGAGAGATCGGGATCGAGGCCGGGCTCCAGGCGCTCGTCGACGCCAAGCTCTCCTCCCAGGACCTCGGAGGCCTGTTCCTCGGCAACATGGCCTCAGGGGCGCTCATCGACCAAGAACACATCGCGCCCCTGATCCTCGACATGGCCGGCCTCGGTCGAAGCCACCTTCCCGCGGTCCGAGTCGAAGGGGGCGGCGCTTCGGGCGCGCTCGCACTGCATTCGGGCTACCTCGCGGTGGCGAGCGGACTCTACGACTTCGTCGTCGTGGGAGGGGCCGAGAAGCTGACGGACGTCCCGGACGCGACGGGAGCGCAGATCACCAGCTCGGCCGCCGACCAGGAGTGGGAGGTCGTCTTCGGCGCGACGCTCCCCGCGCTCTGGGCGCTCATTGCCCGGCGGCACATGCACGA
>JASHUP010000011.1 GCA_030039915.1 Thermoplasmata archaeon
CGTGCCCCGGGCTTCCATCCGAGCTCCCGTCTCCTCCCACCGACCGTGGGGGTTTAGGGTTTCTCGAACGGGGGAACGCGGCCGGACGCACGCCGGCCTTTTCTTGGGCACCGGTTGTCGGTCGACGTGGACTTGGTCCTCTTCGCCATCGTCCTCGTCCTCGTCGCGGTCGCCGCCGGGCTCGTCGGTGCGCTCACTGGCCTCGGCGGAGGGGTGGTCGTGATCCCTCTGCTCATCGTGCTGTTCGCCGTGCCGGTACCGATTGCGATCGGCACCGGGTTCGTGACGATCCTGGCGACCTCCTCGACCACCGGGGCGGCGTACGTCCGGGACCGTCTCAGCGACCTCCGCATCGGCATGTTCCTTGAGATCGCGACGGTTCCCGGCGCACTCGTCGGGGCCACCGCGACCGTCTTCCTCACCCACGCCAACCTTTCCTCGGCCCTTCTCGTGGCCCTCGGGATCGTGTTTCTCGCCATCATCCCCGGCAGCATCGCCCGTCGCCACATCGATGTGCCGGCTCCGATCCCACCGGACGAGCGATCGCGAGCCCTCGGACTGCGGGGCGGATACCACGACAACGCCACCGGACGGGACGTTTCGTACGAGGCCGCGAACACCTCGCCCGCGCTCGGGGTGATGTTCGGGGCCGGGATCGTCTCGGGAATGTTCGGGATCGGGGCCGGTGTGTTCAAGGTGCTCGCGCTCGAGCGCTACCTCAACCTGCCCATGAAAGTCGCCACCGCGACCAGTAATTTCATGATCGGAGTGACGGCCGCCGCGGGCGCCGGAGTGATGTTTGCCGCGGGGTACGTCAATCCGGTACTGGCGGCCCCCGTCGCCCTCGGCACGGCCCTGGGGGCGCTCGTCGGGAGCCGGGTGCTCCCGGGCCTTCGCAACCAGACCGTTCGACTGGTTCTCCTGCCGGTGGTCGCCATCCTGGCGGTCGAGGTCATCCTTCGGGGGGTCGGAATCGCATGAGCACCGCGTCGGGACCCTCTTCGGTCGTCCCGCTTCCCGGAGAGGCGTATGTACGGATGGCGCTCGTGCTGCGGACCGGCCTCGTCCTGGCCCTCGCCGTTCTGACGGGCGGGGTCGTTGGTTTCATCGTCTCAAATCCGTCGTCCTCGACTTCGGCAGTCCTCTCCGCAAACCCCATCCTCCCGTTCCTCACGTTCGACGGGTTTCTCTCGGGATTGGGGACGGGCTCGGTCGGTGCCTATCTCACCCTGGGCCTCGTCCTGCTCGTCGCGACCCCCATCGCCCGAGTCGTGTCGGGTCTCTATTACTTCCGTCGGGCCCGCGAGCGGACCATGACCGCGGTGACGTTCACGGTCCTCGTGCTCCTGCTGATCGGGATCCTGGTCATCGGCCCGCTGGTGCGGTGACCTCGACCGCTCGGCACGTTGCTACTTCGACCGGCCGACCTCGTCGATCGCCGACTTCACCGCGGCGAGCCCTTCGTCGGCCAGCGCGCGTGCCCGTCCGGCGTCCTTCGATTCCGCAAAGACCCGGAAGAGCGGTTCGGTGCCCGACGGCCGCAACAGGACCCACCCTCCGCTGCGGTAGGCCTTCACCCCATCCGTCGTCACCACCCGTTCGCTGTCCCGCGAGAACCGAGCGACGAGGCGCTCGACGACGCGTTCCCGGAGTTCGACCGGGCATTCGACCTTCTCTTTCACGAGCGTGTAACGCGGGATCCCCTCGAGGAGGGTCGCGAGCTCGGTGTCGCGACGGGCCAAGAGGTCGAGCACCGCCGCGAGGGTCATCGCCCCGTCGCGCGCGTAGTGGAGGCCGGGGAAGATCAGACCGCCGTTCTCTTCTCCGCCGAACACCGCCTTTCGGGCCTGCATCTCGTGCGTGACCGACGGAGAGCCGATGCGGGTATAGACCACCGTTCCCCCGAACGGCCGGACCGCGTCCTCGACCGCCTGGGAACCCGAGACCGGCGTAACGACCACGCTGCCCGGCGATCGCTCGACGGCGTCGCGGGCGAGCAGCGTGAGCATCTCCTCGCCCGGGACGTATCGACCCGAGGCGTCGACGAACACGGCCCGGTCCGCGTCGCCGTCGTGGGCCACTCCGAGCTCGGCCCCGACCGCGGGGACCGCTCGTTTCAGGTCGGCGAGATTGGCCTCCGTCGGCTCGGAAAGGTGACCGGGAAACGTTCCGTCCACGTGACCGTTCAACGTCACGACCCGAGCACCCAGGCGTCGCAGGAGCGCCGGGCTCGTCGGAACCGAGGCACCGTTTCCGCAGTCGAGGACGATCGAAAAGTGACGCTGCACGATTCGGGGCGCGTCCACCTGGGCGAGGATGCCCTCGAGGTAGCGCCGCCCCCCGCTCGGGTCGTGGGCGACCTCGCCGACGCGCGTGTAGTCGACGAGCGCGGTCCGACCCTGCTCTACGCCGGCCTCGATCCGCTCTTCGAACTCCCGGGGAACCTCGAGCCCGTCCTTGGCGATGCACTTGAGCCCGTTGAATTCGGGAGGGTTGTGAGATGCCGTGACGATGACCCCGAGGTCGGCCCCGAGCCGCGGCACGTTGTACTGGATCGCGGGGGTCGGCAGCACCCCGAGCTCGGTCACCTTGTGACCGGCGAGGACGAAGGACGCCCCCACGACGCGGGAGAAGGCAGGGCTCGAGGTCCGGCCGTCCCATCCGACGACGAGGTGCGAACCGGGCGGCAACTCGGCGGCGATCGCATCCGCCACCCGTCCGACGAACGCCGGAGTGAAGGTTCGGCCGACGACTTCACGGATGCCGTTCGTCCCGAACAGCCTCACGCGCAGACCTCGAATCCGGCCATGGCCGCACGTCGTATATGAGTGGCAAGGGTTAATCCGGCGGCGCCCTCCCGCTACCGTGGCGCCCCGGATTCTCGCGGACGAAATGGTCGGTCGGCTCGCCCGGTATCTCCGGTTCGTCGGCTGTGACGTTGCCTACGTTCGAGGGGTTCCGGACGAAGATCTGCTGCGGCTCGCGGAGGGCGAGGAGCGCGTGATCGTCACGCGGGACCGAAAACTGTCGGAACGCGCGCCTCGGGCCGTGTTGCTCGAGAGCACGGACATCGCGAGCCAATGGCGAGCGGTCCGCGTCGCGTTCCCCGACCTTCCGAACGACGTCCGCTTCGAGCGGTGCACCGAGTGCAATGGGCGACTCCGCCCGGCGGTCGCCCCGGCACCCGTCGACGGACCGGAAGGAATCCCGTGGGACCGGGTGGCGGGAGGACTCGCCCTCTTCCGCTGCCCAGATTGTGACCACTTCTACTGGGAAGGGTCCCATACCGCGAGTATTCGTCGTCGGCTCGCCGAATGGAGCGCGACCCCACCCCCATGATCGCTGGCTTCGTAGAAGTCTCCCAAGAGAG
The DNA here is from genome assembly GCA_030039915.1 of Thermoplasmata archaeon. Next base: position 3,371 of record JASHUP010000011.1, read on the forward strand.
CATCCTCCTCGCCTCCGCGGAGGCGGTGTCGGCCGCGGAGGCGCTGGGCGGCCGGGCGGGTCGTCCGTCCGCGCCCGACCCCACGCTCGTACCGGTCGAGGTTCCGGGGATGGAGGGGTGGTCGCTCCTCGCCGGGCGACTCGCCCTCGCGCGCCGTTGTCTCGTGATGTTGCCCTCGTCCGAATCGCTCGAGGCGACCGCCCTCGCGGAGGGGCGCCGGGGCGGGAGCGCGGTGTTCCGCCGGCTCGGTGAGGCTTCGGGCGGAAGGCCCGACCCCACGGTGCTCGATTGCGGTCGGGCGTTCAAGGCCGGGGGAGGGCGGATCGACCTCGTCCGCCCCTTGCGGCGCTTCTGGATCGTCGGGGGTTCGAACGCCGGCGAGCGTCTCCTCGAAGAAGTGGCGTCGGTCGATCGGTCGGCGCCGGCCCAGCGACGAATGCCGTTGCTGCCGTTCCGCCGTCCGGTGAGCCTGCCTCCCCGTCTCGGGTTGGCCACCGTCAACCTCGCGAGGGTCCGGCCGGGCGAAGCCGTGCTCGACCCGTTTCTCGGTACCGGCGCGTTGCTTTCCGAGGCGGGGCGGCTCGGAGCCCGTCTCTACGGGATCGATCGCGACCCCGCGATGGTGCGAGGGGCCCTCCAGAATTTTCTGCACCTCGGGGTGAGCGCGGACGCTCTCGTGGTCGGAGACGCGCGGAAGGTCGACCTCGGGGACGGGGCGAGGAATTTCTCGGCGATCGTGACCGACCCACCGTACGGACGATCCTCGAGCGCGGGCGGGTCGTCGATCGAGGCGCTCGTCGAGGAGGTGGTCGCGCGGTGGTGGGACCGCCTCACGCCCGACGGCCGCCTCGCGCTCGTCCTTCCGTCGGGCCCGGCGCTTCCGAACGTTCCCGGGACGCTGCGCTTTCGGATCCCGGTGCGCGTGCACCGGAGCCTGACCCGAGAGTTCTGCCTCTTCGAGCGCGGGCCGGCTTAGGTGAACCCGAGGCTCAACCCGGCGGCAGCGCTCCCCCCTCCGGACGGAGCGCAGAAGATGTTGGTGGTGAACCCGATGCCCACGCCCTGCGCCGGAAGCGAGTTCGTGAGGCGGACGATCACCAACTCCTGGTGCGGCGCGCTCGCGCTCACGGTGATGTAGTCCGAGGCGGGAAGCGCCACCGAACCTCCGTGGAGCACCACCTCGTCGCCGTCCGGTAGATAGATCGTCCAGGTCGCGTTCTGCTGCCAGCTGTCGAGCGCTTGCCCCGATAAATTGGTCGAGCGATTCCCGGCGGCGACCGACACATTCACGATCGTCGCCGCGAAGACGAATCCGTGGGGGACCGGGTCCTGGTTGCCGATCGTCAAGGTCATGTTCGCCCCGATCACCGCCCCCGGGGGAAGCGTGGCGACCGGCGTGGCGTGGGCCGCGGCCAGCGACACGCTGCCCGCCGGCTCGGAGAGCGGGACGACCACGAATCCCGTGACGAGAATCGCCATGACGAGCAGCCCCACCAACCGACGTCCGGTTCCGATCGGCGTCAGGTCGTTGAGCGGAGGCGGATGGCGCATCCCGAGAAAGAGGATGAGGATCGCGAAAAAGAGCCAGCCGACGTAGAACAGCCCGAGGCCGAAGAGCAGGATGACCGCGGCGTAGCTCACGAACCGGGCGCGGTCCCCGAAGAGGGCGCGAAAGACGTGGCCGCCGTCCAACTGTCCCGCGGGAAGGAGGTTGATCGCCGTCACCAGGATGCCGACCCATCCCGCGAGCGCGAGCGGATGGAGGTTCACGAGCGTTGCCGGCAAGAAGAGCGAGAAGACCGACCAGAAGAGAGGGAGGCCGATCAGCAGGTTCCCGTAGCTCTGACCCAGGACCGTCACGCCGCAGTACGTGGCCGGGAGGACGGGGGAATGGATGGAAAGGAACAGCCCCGCGACCGCGATCGGGATGGACGCCGCGAACCCGGCGAGAGGACCCGCCGCTCCGACGTCGAAGAGCGCCTTGTTGTCCGGGAACGGCTCGCGGATGCTCACGAACGCCCCCAGCGTCCCGAGGATGAACGGGGGAGGGACCGGGATGAAGTACGGAAGGGAAGCGTCGAGATGCCGCCGTCGCGCCATCAGGTAATGGGCGAGCTCGTGCAGACCAAGGATCGTCATCACGGGGGCCCCGAAGTAGAGCTCTCCGTAGGCGAAGTCTCCCGGGGTCAGCACGAGACCGCCCCGGTAGGTGAGCCAGATGAGGGCCCCCGCGAACGCCGTGGTCGCGACCGTACCGGCGAGCAGGAGGATGTTGATCCAGATCCGCGAGCGCCCGACCGGGGGCCGCCGGATCACCTCAACGAAATCCTCTCCGCTCTGACGGCGAAGGAGGGGGACGTACCCTTGGGTCCAGAGCGCCCTCCGCAGTTCGTCGAACCGTTGCTCCAGCGTCTTCGGATCGACGTGGACCGCGAGCAGCAACGACTGTGGTCCGACCCGGGTCTCGTAGACGGGAAAGTAGGTACTGACCGTCGTCCGGATCCGCTCGAGTTCCGTCCCTCCCGACGACGAAGGGAGGGGTCCCGGCGCCGAGGCCACCGATCACTCTCCCGAGCGCGACTCGCCGGCCGACTTGCGGAGACGCCGGGCCCGTTCCTTCGAAGAGTAGCCGGTGACCGACTCGAGGAAGAGATTGTACCGTCGGATCGTTTCCCGTGCGACCTCCTCGGGAACGTTCGGGCTCATCGTGACCTCGATCGAGAGTTCTCGGCCGTTCGCACGGGCGGAGATACGCCCGATCGCTCCGTAGGAGGCGACCACGCGATCGCCTTCGGTCGTGCCCGAGCCGAAATGGGTCTTCGTCAACGCCTCGAGCGATGGCAGGGAAAGATTCGCCCGGTGGCTCGCTCGCACGGGATAGTTCTGCACGACGCACGGTGCGAGGCGAGGGCGCGATAAAAGCTCTTACCGGTTCACGAAACCGACCGACCCACCGCTAGACCGTTTCGATCTCGAAGAGAACCCGATAGCCGCGCAGCTGGTGGGTGAGTTCGTCCGAGAGGTCGAGGATCTGGTCGCGGCTGGCGGTGCCGCTCCAGTCGTAGACGAAATCGTAGTTGCCCTGGGTGGGAACGAATCCGCACGAACGAAGCCGGTCGGCGATTGCCGAAGGTTTCGCCCCTTCGCTGTCGAAGGTGACCCGGAGATAGGTCTCCATCGTCTTCGAAACCGTGGGGTTGTTCTAGTAGATTACGCTACGCTCGCGCTCGAAGCAGTGAGCGGAGCGCCCGCTCGAGGTCACGAGGACCGCGACCGGGAAAACGCCGCGGGCGCAACCGGACAGCGCGAGCTCGCTCGGTGATGGTCCAACCACTCTTCCCCCGCCGGCGCTCAACCCGGATCTCGAGGTCGTAACCCGGACCCGCGCGGCGAGGCGACCTCCGCGTGCCGGAGCGTGAAAGCTCGGCCCTCGGAAACACCTCCCGGATCGCCCGCTCGGAGGGAGCGACGTCGTGCTCGTCGCCGGTCACGAGCGAGACCCGGATCCGGGAGCGCCGACGACCGTTCCGGTCGATCTCCTTCGCCCGCACTCGGCGAGAGCTCACCGCGACCAGGTCGTCGGCGAGAACGAGGGGGACGACGACCAGCGGGACCGCCGGTCGCCCGAGTCGCCGGCGCTCCCGGTTGACCGCCCGTCCCCCTTCGACCGTATCGGGCGAGACGACGAGGGCGCCGACCTCGGGTTCCACGGAGCGGCCGAACGCGTTCCCGAGCCCGGTCACCCTCCAGCGCCGACCCGGGTGACGACGGCGCAGGTAGCGTAGGAGGGCGGCGCGGCGTCGGCGGTACGGCTGGATGGCTCCGGGCGTCGGTTTGGGGTGTTCCTCGAGGAACCGGTCGGTCGTCACGCCGATCGCCACCTCCCGCCCGACCCGGAAGGCGGTCGACAGCAGCGCTTCGTGCCCGACGTGCAGGTGGTCGAACGTGCCGCCCAGCACTGCGAGCCGGAATCGTCGCACGGACCCGCGCCCCCTAGCGGATCACGCTGCTCAGGAACACGACGAGCAAGATCGCGATCGCCGCATAGAGAAGGTACGAATAGTTTCTCCGCGACGCGATCTGGGCGGCCCGCTTATCGCGGCACGCCCGGCTGCAGGTCTCCTCGCCGACCGAGCAGACCTTCCCGCAGACCTTACAGTGTCGATGGTCCCCGTCCGCGGGCACAAGGCCGAGCAGTCAGCGAGGGGCCTTAGCGTTGACCGGCGGGCTCAACCGGGGTCGGGTCGCGGCAGAGAAGGTCGCGGGTTCCGAAGTGTCTCTCGGCCCGATCCCCCCTCGGGGGGCGCCGAGCTCGCTCAGGAACGCCGAGGGCGTCGACGGGGGTTCGGCTCGGCCACGTCGACCGGCGCCGGCTCGTGCGGGTCGAGAGGGTTGGGTGGGTCGGAAGCGAACTCGGGGTAGCCGGTCGTGTCCCGGAGGTTCTCGTCCATCAGCGTTTCGAGGCTCGCGTCCTCGTCCTCTTTTCCG
>JASHUP010000012.1 GCA_030039915.1 Thermoplasmata archaeon
CCAGTTTGTTTCTACCCTTCGCAATGCCGGGGTTCAGGACGCCCCCGGTTCCCCGAATCACGTTCTCCCCAATGGCCATCGAGTCGCCTACGTTACCGACCCTGACGGAAATTGGATTGAAATCTACGAACATCCGGAAGAACGGTTGACCACACCTCCCAAGGGCTACTGACGTCTCCGGCCGCGCGCCTCCGCCCATCAGCAGCGGTTGAAGTTGTTATGGCAGGCGGCGAGCGGGAGCTCCTTGCCGATTTTCTCGAGTGGAAGTTCCGGAGTCGACGCGCCGGCCCCCGAGGCAAGGCGCCCCACCCAACTAAGTGAATCCCTTGCGCAGATTGATCCCGTACTCCACGAATCCCTTCAGACAGCAGGCCATCTGCATCCATCCGCCGCAGTTGTCGTACGAGCTTCGGAGGCCGGCCGCGGTCTCTTTCCACCCGCTCTCGGAGATGCTGACCATCGTCTCGGCGGGACCGAGGGGTTCGAATTTCATCTGAACTCGGGTGTTGTATTCGCCGTCCGCGGCGCCCCACTCGAGCTGGATCAATTGATCGGTGACAACCTTCGTGACTTTTACGGGAAAGCTGAGGACTCGTGGTCCCCTCCCCGACGGGACATCCGAAAAGCTCCACGTGACCGTGCTGCCTTCTTGCAGGGGACCGCTCGCGCCGCCGGACGTGAAATAACTGCTCAGCTTGCTCGGATCCGTCACCGCCTCGAACACTTCCGCGACCGGCTTCTGGATCTTGGCGTGTATTTCGAACTTCAGCTCCATCTCGACCCCATTACCCCAACCCAGGGGTCAGATATATATGTTGTTAAACTATAACATATCGAGGAACGACAACGTGCGCGAACCTGTTCGTCGCGATCGGATCTTTAGAGCCTTGGCCGATCCGACCCGACGGAGGATCCTTGACCTGCTTCGCGAGCGAGGGTTGACGACCGGGCAGATCTGCGACGAACTGGCGGACCTCGATCGATGCACCGTGATGCAGCACATCGGAGTGCTCGCGCGAGCCGACCTGGTGATCTCGAAGAGGGAGGGTCGACATCGTTGGAACTATCTGAACTGCGTTCCGATTCAACAGATCTACGATCGTTGGATCCATCTCTACGCTCGGCCATCGGCCGAACTCCTGGCACGTCTGAGCGCCGACCTCGAAGGGGGTCCGATGGCCGCACCCTCTCGGGTCGAGGATTCGGGAGTCGCCGCGCGGGCGCGCACGTAAGGGCTTCCCGGAAGCATTCGCGCGAACTTGCCACGCGGAGGATACGTTCTTCGCGAGGCACGATTGTCGGACCGGTGATCCGGGTCGTCGCCGCTCCCAGCAGTCGCTCGGCGGGTCGACGGACGGAATCCGTCTAGAGAAGTCGCTGGACTCGCTCCTCGAAGTACTGTTCGGGGTACGCACCGATCAATCGGTCGACCAGCTCACCGTCCTTGAAGAGCAGGACCGTAGGCAGTCCCATGATGTCGAACGACCGAAGCGCCTCCCAGCACTCATCCGCGTTGATCATGCCGAAGGTGACCTGCGTTCCGAATCGCTGACTCAGCCGATCGAGGGCCGCGGAGACCGGCTTGCACCAGTGGCACGATGGCGCCCATACGTCGAGGACCGCGACTCGACTGCTCCGGGCGAATCCGTCCAAATCGAGGCAGCCCAATCCTCGCATCTCCACCGTCCCCGCTGCGGACTCTCAGGGCTGCCGCGTCTTCATGCTTTCGATTTCGGATAGCACCACAGAGTTCGAATCGGGATAAGTTACAACTTCACGGGAGGTTACCGGCGCATGCCCGGTTGGTCGAAGACGGTCTTCGAAGTGCGAGCAACGTTCGCAGCTCCGCGGGACTTCGTGTACTCGTGGTTGACCGATTTTTCGGCCGAGGACCCGGCAATTACCGGCGATGCCTACCAACGAAAACTCATCGCGAAGTCGGCACGGCGGGTGGTGTTCGAAGATCTCTCCGAAACCGAGGAGGGTTGGGGCTGGCTTCGGAATACGGTGGCTCTGGTTCCGCCGTCTCGCTGGCAGATGTTGGCGGTAGGGAACAGCCTCGACGCGAAGGCCACCTACCGGCTCGTTCGCCGGGGAAACAACTCGACCGAATTGATCATGCGCTGGCGCCTCCGCTCGGGGGTTCTTCCGCACAAGGTACCGGCGAAGACCGTCCTCGAAGCCGGAATGCGCGAAGTGTGGGCGATTTACGGCCAAGCGCTCGAGAAAGACTACGCACGTGCCCGAGAGCGGGTCGGTGTCGTGGACCCCAGGGTGTGAAACTGGCCGTTGCACCCAGCGCCCTGGCCCTCATTGGCCACCGCCGCGAGCTCCCGATCGCCCGCGGTCCGCGTCGGCCGCTCCCTCTCCCGGGGAATTCCGAGAAGGGTTATGGGGGGGAAAGTTAGTGCTCGCCCGAGGGGTCCATGGCACCGACGAGTGGGAAGCTGCCTACCTGGTACCGGGTATTGGCGACGATTGTTGGACTGATGTGTATTGTCTCTGCGCTGATCGTGCTGGCCGACCCCGTGCTCGCCGTGTGGCTGCTGGTACTCCTGCTGGCCCTGGGCCTGCTCTTCATCGGAATGGACCGGGTCATCATCGGAATCTCGGGCCAACCGCTCTGGTCGGTCGTTCCGATGCCGCCGGGTTCCGGGTCGCCGCCGATGGGGTCGGGCACCGGCCCGGGGATGCCTCCGAAGCCGTAGCGACCAACGAGAGTCCCCGCGGTCTCCAACGGAGAACGCGGCGAGCGGACGGGCTTGGTACCCCTCGTTACCGGATGGGTTTCATATCGTACGGGTCGCGCCGGTTCCGGTCGAACAGCACGATTCCACCGATCAGGACGGCCAGCCCGAGAATCACGAGAAAGATGGCGAGGGACAACACCAGGGCGCCCCCCAGGAAGTCGACGGTTGGAAGACGGAATCCGGCGATGCCGACCCCCAGCAGGAATCCGAGCACCGTGACGACCGCCCCGATCACGACGAGGATCTTCCAGCGCAGCGCGGAGGGGAACGGGAGGTCCTCAACCCCGGCGCGGACCAGGATCTCGTCCTCCTTCTCTTCCATGTTCAGGTCCTCTTCCGGGATGACGCCCGCCGGCGGCATGGACGTCGCTTGGCGCGCCGCCGCATGACGCTTTCCTCTGGCTAACGACGCCCCGTCAGACACCGAGACCGGCACTGGTGGCCCGAGAGCGTCGCGGGGGGACCGTCGAACCGGTCCGGAGTACCGATCCCACCGCAAGGCCGCATGCGACGGAGTCTGGGGCGTGACCGTCCTGCAATTCCGGGGGGAACTCGAATCCCCGAGGGCGCGAACCCACCGCTGACCCGAGGAAATCGACCGCCCGAGAATGCGTCTAGTTCAACTCGGTCGGTGCGGCCGGCTCCGGTGGTCCAGCGAAGCCCACGTCCTCGAT
>JASHUP010000013.1 GCA_030039915.1 Thermoplasmata archaeon
TGCGTCCGCCAGGTGCTCCGACAGCTTCGCGGGCTCCTTGCTCGCGTCCACCACCCGGCACGGGCCGCTCTTCAGTCGCTCGAGAGCCTCCCGGTCGATCGGGTCCGCCACGACGACCACGCGCTCCGCCGGCATCGGCGGGGCGACCCGGGCCGCGCTGAAAACCCTTTGCGCCCGGTCGGGCTTATCGCGCCTTCGGCACCGCGGTCGAGTCGACCGCACTCCGGACCACGTCCGCTCCGCGCACCCCGCGGATCCACGGCTCGGGCTTGACGAGGATGCGGTGGGCGAGCGCCGGGACCGCGAACCCTTTGACGTCGTCCGGGACGACAAAGTCCCGGCCCGCGAGCAGCGCTCGAGCTCGGGCGAGCTTCTGAAGCGCGAGCGAGCCGCGCGGCGAAGCCCCGACCTCCGCCCGCGCGTCCCGGCGGGTCGCGCGGGCGAGCTCGACGATGTACTCGGCGAGGCTCGCGTCGAGGGTGACGTCCTCGACGGCGCGTTGCAGTCCGAGGAACGTCGCTACGTTCGCGACCGCCGGCACCTCTACGTTCTCCGTCTTGCGCGTCCGCCGCCGCTCGAGGATGGAGCGCTCCTCCTCGGGGGTCGGATAGCCGATCTGAAGCCGGAGGAGGAACCGGTCGACTTGGGCCTCCGGCAGCGGGTAGGTTCCCTCGAGCTCGAGCGGGTTCTCGGTCGCGAGGACGAGAAATGGCCGCGGCAGCGGGTAGGTGGAGCGCTCGCTCGTCACCTGATACTCCTGCATCGCCTCGAGCAACGACGACTGCACCTTCGGCGGTGCCCGGTTGATCTCGTCGGCGAGGAGGATGTTGGTGAAGATCGGTCCCTGCCGGAACGAGAACTCCCCCTTCTCGGCGTCGAGCACTTCGCCGCCGGTGATGTCGTGCGGGAGCAAGTCGGCCGTGAACTGGACCCGCTGAAAGCCGAGCCCCAGCGCCGCGGCGAACGACTTCGCGAGCAGGGTCTTCCCGAGACCGGGGAGGTCCTCGAGGAGGATGTGACCGTCCGCGACCAGGGCCGTCAACACCTGCTCGAGCGCGACGTCCCGGCCGACGACCGCCAGGTGGACCGACTCACGGATCCGGTCGGCCAGCGTCCGGGCCTCGGTCGGGTTCACGATGTCGCCTCCTGTCGCCCACGGCACGGTAGGTATAAGCGGAAACTCCGGCCCCGGCCGCGAGGCCCGCCCTCGCTCGGCGGGACTGTTCCCCAGCCGTAACGACCTCCCTCACGGCAGGCGTTCGCCCTCTCCGGGGTCTGACCCCGGCTGGGGGTGTCGGACACCGGGGTTGTCCTCACGTCATCCTCGGCGGACGACCCGTCCGCGTTGAGTCGAGAGGGACCCTTCGTCGGTACCCGGGCGCAGCGGTGCCGCGCCGAGGAGGGTACCGTTCCCCTCCGTATCAGCTTCTCGCCTCCTCCCGGTCGAAGACGGACGGCCGCCCGACGAGGAGGGCGACCCCGACGATCGTGAGCGCGAGGAGGCCGCCCGCCACCCCGAGCGGCACCGCGCCGGACGGCAGGAAGAGGGCGCTCGACCAGGCGATCGCGAGCGCGAGGGCGGGGAGGGCGATCGTCGGGAGCGCGCGCACCGGCCCCCCGACCGGTCGGTCCGGGACGTCCGCGAGCCAGAAGAGGAAGGCGAGGGCCGCCGCGCCCGCGACGAGCTCGGTTCCCAGCCCGACGGGCGCGGTAGCAGCCTCGAGGGCGACGCCGACGAGCGCCGGAATCGGCGCGTACCCCTCGAGGTCCGGGTGCGGGGTCGCCCGAAGAGCCGCCGCCAGAGCGACGGCCGCGGTCGCGACGACGACTCCGTCGCCGCCCGGGAACCCAGAGAGGTAGCCCAGCAGCGCCGCGGGGACGACGAGCACGACGAGCGAGACCGGGCGAAGACGGGAGAGGGCGGTCGACTCCGGCATCTTGGTCACCCCACCCGGCGGACGCGCGGGCGTCGCACGAAGTCGACGAACTGGTCGAGCGACCAGTAGTTGTCCCAGTCGATCGTCGGAGACTCCTGCCAGGCCCGGGCGATCCGTTCTCGTCGCACGAGCCGGGCGATCCGTGCCGCGACCTCCTCGTCCTTTGCCGTGAGCGGGGACGTCTCCGCCATCAACGGCAGGGGTGAGGGACTGAGGACCACGGTCGGAAAGCCCCGACGCCGCAGGAAGGGGCTCAGGTCCTGGGATGGGTCGTCCGCGAGGCTGGAGAGGACGATCGTGGTGAGGCCGTGCGGGAAGGCGCGGCGCGCGGCGACGGCGCAGCGCTCGGGCGGAGCGGGATCCCGGGCGAGGCGGGCACGCTCGAGCATCCGTTCGACTCGGATCCGCTGGGTTCGTCCGGTGGCGAGCGGCACGACGTCCAGGAACTCTCCGAACACCCCGAGACCGACCCGGGCTTTCACGGTCAGGAGCGAGTCGCTGAGCCCGACCGCGGCAGCGCGGGCGATCGAGAAGAGACGCGCGTCGGCCGCCGGTCCGAGCGGCGTCGGCCGGGCGTCGAGCAGCAACAGGACGTCCCCGGTCTTGTCGAGATCGTACTCGTTCGCGAGCGGCCGCCCCGCCCGCGCGCTCGCGCGCCAGTTGATCTGCCGGAGCGGGTCCTCCGGACGCGCGGGGCGAAGGCCGTGGAATTCCCCGCTATCGCCGATCCGGTGCGAGTGGGTCTCGCCGGGAAGGGGCGTGGTCCGCTCGAGTCGCAACGTGCCGATCCGCAGGAGCTCGGGAGGGTACCGGCGGACCACGAGGGGTTCGGCCGAGGACCGCGTCTCGCGCTCGACCAATCCCATCGGGTCCCGCCAGAGGACGGACGGGGGTCGGACCTCCGTGAGGATCGGTTCGGGGGCGAACCACGCGGCGCGAAAACGGAGCTGGGTCGCGGAGCGGTCGAGCTGGGGCATCGGTGCTCCGAGGAGTCCCGCCGGACGGTCGAGCTCGACGACCAAATCCCGCGCATCGATCCCCCGCTCGGGCAGAATGACTCCTTCGAGCCGCACTTCGCCTCCGGCGCCCTCGACCGAGGCCTCGATCCGGACCGGGGGGCTCCGCTTCGGACCGCTCAGTCCCGCTGCCACCGGAGCGAGGAGGAGCGGGAGGGCGAGGAAGAGCGGGACAGGGTTCCGAGTGAGCACAGCGAGGAACGAGAGCGTGGCGCCCGCGGCGAGCAGGAAGAGCGCGAGCGGTCGCCAGCGGAGCGGAGAGGGGGCTGGCTCGCTCACGTTCGCCGCTCGAGGTCGCTCACGCGGACGCGCAGATACTCTCGAAACTCCTCCCGGCTCAGCCGCTGAAGCCGGGCGATCTCTTCGCGGGAAGTGGACGGCAACAGTTTGCCGGCCTCCGACCGATCGAGATGGTCGAGGAGCGCGACGAGGTCCGCACGTCCCCAGGCACCCGAGGACATCGACGCACGGACCCGACCGACGTCCCCCGGCGCCGAGGAGACGGGGCCGGTCGCCGGCCAGCGGACGCGCTCCACCACCCCCACGAGCAGCAGCGACGCGGCGCCGACCGCGACCGCGGCCGCGGGGACGACCACGGGGAGGTTCGTCCCGGCCACGACGGCGATCCCCGCCGCCGCGCCGGCCACGATGCACAGGAGCACGGTCGTGCCGGTGTTCATGAGGGGAAGTCCCGCCGGTCGAGGTCGGCGAGGGTCATCTGGACGGCCGCCTGCGCCCGGTCGCTCGCCTCCGGCCCCATCGGGTGGGTCGAGTAGCGGGCCTCCTCAAA
>JASHUP010000145.1 GCA_030039915.1 Thermoplasmata archaeon
GCGTCCTGGAAGTGCATGTTCCCGATGTAGAGCGTGCGCCACGTGAACTTCGCCAGGGCCTCCTTGTTGCCTTCCGTGAAGATCCCGGCGATCACCTTGACGCAGTTCTTCTCGGACAGCCCTTCCGGTGCCTTCGAGAAGTCGAAGTACTTCGACACGTCGTGCAGGAGGCGCGCGCCCGCGACCGCGGTGCGCACGCGCGAGAACCGGGCGTCCCGGTACTTCTCGATCATCGACTCGACGTTCTCGAAGAAGCCGTCGACGTCCATGAACCGCGGGAGTGGGGTGATCTTCTGGCCGTCCTGCGAGACGAACGCGAAGGTGGCGCAGCCGCAACCGGGGTGGGTCGTGAGGGTCATCTTCTCTTCGCCGTGGATGATCGAGACCAGCTCCGAGATCGGGGCCACCGACGGGACAGGGAAGAAGTCCGACTTGTCGAACGGTCCCTCCGTGCAGAGGATGCGGACGAGGTCCGACTGGGTGAACCGCATCTGGAAGCGGTCCTTGTCGGGAATCCGCGCGGTGAGCGCGACCGGCTGGAAGTTGACGCCGCGCACGACGTCGATGTTGTCGATCGCGAACTTCACGGTCGGCCAGATCTCCTTCTCGTTGAACCCGCCGACGAGCGTCGGCACGAGCACGACCGAAATCGGCTTGTCCGGCTTGCCGGCCGCGAGCTCGGATGCCGGCGAGTGGGTCTCCCGGGCCGCCTGGATTGCCTTCTGCTTCACCTTGAGGAGGGGCACGCCCCGCACCTTTCGGTAGATCTCGTCGTCGAGGCCATCGAACTGGAGGTAGAGGGTGTGGAGACCCGCGTCCCGGCACGCCTGGGCGAAACCGGGCTCGTTCGCGACCCGGATACCGTTCGTAGCGACCTGGACCTGCTTGAAGCCGAGGTCCCGGGCCATCGAGACCGCGTCGAGGAACAGCGGGGAGAGCGTGGGTTCGCCGCCCGAGAACTGGACCGCGACCGTTCCGACCGGCTTCTGCTCCCGGAGGGTCTTCAGCATGAAGTGGATCTGCTCGCGGGTCGGCTCGAACACGTACCCCGCGGCGTTCGCGTTCGCGAAACAGACCGGGCACTTCAGATTGCAACGGTTCGTCAGGTCGACGAGCGCGAGTCCCGTGTGGGACTTGTGGTGGCTGCACATTCCGCAGGTCGTCGGGCAGCCGCGGAACTTGTCGTAATAGGGGTTCTCGTAACCGACCCCGTCGTGGGCGTACACCTCCATCCGGAGGTAGAAATCGACGTCGTTGGAGATGATGTCCCAGAAGTAGCCGTGCGTCCGGCACGTCTTCTCCATGATGACGCGGCCCTCCTTCTCGCGAACGATCGCGGGAATGACCTTGATGCACTCGGGGCAGACCGACGCGGTCTTGCGCGGCAGTCCACGGGGAGCCTGGAATTCCTTCATCACGCGTGCGGGCATTGTCCGATTCCTCTTCTTCGACCCCGACTCCGCAGTCTGGGCCTGGCAGGCTCACCCACCCTATGCTACATAATCCATCTGTCGCCCAAGGTGCTACAAAAGTGAGGTCCCGTGACGAGGAGTCGCACGGCCTCCTTCGCTACAACCTCCCCCAGAGCAGGGCCCGGACCGCGGTCCGGCTCGGGGGACGCGAGCTCTTATGGAAGGCGCGGCCTCCGGACCCACGACGTCCATGGCGAAGGCGAAGGTCCGCTCGAAAAAGGCCCGTGCGCGCTCGCCCCGCGGGGCTCAGAGTTCTGGTCGACCGCGCTTTGTGGGACGCGAGGCGAGCCCCGTACTGGACCACTATCCCCCCAAGGACCCGGGGATGGCCCCCCGGGGACCCCCCGCCGCGGTCAAGGTGCCCGCCTCTTCGGCGCCTCCCCTCTCCACCTCCGGCTCTCCCCCACCCGCTCCGACGGGAAGCCCGAGCCAGCCGCTGATCACGCTCGACCGACCGTTCGACGTGGACGAGTTTTCGTCCCTGCTCGGAGCGACGTCGATTCGCGTGGTCGTCCCCCGAGATGCCCTTCCCGAGGTCCTGCGTCGCGTGACCGAGTTCATGGGGTTCGGCATCTACGTCTATGCGCTCTCCGTACGGCCCGCCCCGGCCGAACTCCTGAAGAGCTTCGTCGTGGAGCTCCAGCGGGTCGACTACTCGGCCGAGAAGGCCGCCTGGCTGCCGTTCGTCGAGAAGGGCGTGACCGACTCCCCGTTCGGACCGTCGGGCGACCGGACCTGAACGCCCTAGACCTTCGGGGCGAGCGCCCGTCGCGTCAGCAAGGTCGCGATCGTGAACATCGCGACGAACCAGCCGATCAGGCCGAGCAGGTAGAACCAGGCCGGGTGAGGATAGTACGTCCCGCCGAACAGGGTGATCCGCAGGACCTCGACGGCGAGCGTGATGGGGTTGTACGAGGCGATCCCCTGAAGCCAGGAGGGCATCGCGCCCCACGGATAGAGCGCGGCCGACGTGAGGAGCACCGGTAGGTTGATCGCGTTCACGACGGCGAAGTACGTCTGCGGCTGCTCGATCGTGAAGCCGAGCGCGAGGAAGAGCGACGCGAACATCAACGAGAGGAGGAGGATCGCGAGCACGACCTCCCCCACGCCGGCGAGCCCGACCGTCGCGGTGATGTGGAGGCCCGCGAGCCCCACGTATCCCAGCAGCACCGCGAGACCGAGGACGAGGAACGCGAGGCCGATCGGCTGGATCGAGCCGGCCGCCAGACGCGCGCCGAAGATGTCCGTCGCGGTCGCCGGGGAGGCGGCGGTCCGCTTGAGCGTCCCGAAGAGCTTGTCGAAGATGACGTTCGCCCCGACGAAGAGCGTCGCGGTCACGCAGACGAACCCGACCATCCCCGCGGCGAAGTAGGAGAAGTAATCCGGCGCCCCCAACAGGTACGTGGCGAGGAACTGGGATTGTTCTCCCGGAGTGAGGCCCGGGATCGTGAGGAGCTTCGTGAAGTTGAAGCCCTGGCCGAACAAGAGCAGGTAGAGGATCGGCAGCAGCAGCGAGGTCGCGATCGCGGCGGGGTTCCGCGCGATCTTGAGGAGCTCGCGCCGGGTGAGGGCGCTCCAGCGACGAACGTTCATCGGCGTCCTCGGCGCGCGTCCTGGAAGCGGCTCATGAACACCGCCCGGTCGGTGGCGGTCGGGCCTTCGTCCTCGCGGAACTCCCGGCCGGTGAACTCGAGGAAGACCTCATCCAGACTCGGCCGCCGGAGCGAAACGCCGGCGAGCGAGACGCCAAGCTCCGTCGCGGCACCGACGATCTTCGGAATCAGCGTCTCCCCCGAGGGGCACTTGACCCGGAAGCTCCCGTCCTGGACGGCGACGGACGAGACGCCCGGAAGCGCGCGGAGCGCGGCCTCCAGAGTGCCCGGGTTCCCGAGCGGTCGAACGGTGACCACGTCGCCGCCGACCCGGTCCTTCAGTTCCGACGGGGTACCGGTCGCCGCGATCTTTCCGTGGTCGATGATGGCGATCCGGTCGCACATCCCGTCCGCTTCGTCGAGGTAGTGGGTCGTCAGAAAGACGGTCATGCCCGACTCTTTCCGGAGATCGCCGATGATCTTCCAGAAGCCCGCACGTCCCTGAGGGTCGAGGCCCAGCGTCGGCTCGTCGAGGAACAGCACCTTCGGCGAGTGGATGATCCCGACCGCAAGCTCGAGCCGGCGTCGCATCCCGCCCGAGTATGTTTTCGCGAGGCGGTCCGCTGAATCGGCGAGCGTGAGTCGATCGAGCAGGTAGGCGATCCGCTTCGGCGTGTCCCTGAGCG
>JASHUP010000014.1 GCA_030039915.1 Thermoplasmata archaeon
GGAGGGCCGGTTCGGGAACTTCCTCACCGAGGCGAAGGACTGGGCGCTCTCCCGCAGCCGGTACTGGGGCACTCCGCTGCCGATCTGGATTTGCCCGGCGGGCCACACGACGTGCGTCGGGAGCTTCTCGGAGCTCACGGAGTTGGTGGGCGAGCCGCTCCCGCAGCCGTTCGACCCCCACCGAGTGACGGTCGACCGCCTCCGGGTCCGGTGCCGGACCTGTCGGGAGCCGGCGCAGCGCGAGGCGTACACCATCGACGCGTGGTACGACAGCGGCTCCGCGCCGTTCGCTCAGTTCCACTACCCGTTCGAGCCGGGCCCGTTCGACCCGAGCGCGCCGCTCGACTACATTTGCGAGGGCCTCGACCAGACGCGGGGATGGTTCTACTCCCTGCTCGTGATCGCGACCCTTCTCTTCGACCGGCCCGCCTACCGCGCCTGCCTCACGACCGGCCTGGTGCTCGACGAACGGGGTCGGAAGATGTCGAAGTCGAAGGGGAACGCGCTCGAGCCGATGTCGCTCCTCGAGCGCTACGGCGCGGACGCGGTCCGCTGGACGTTCCTCTCCTCCGACTACACCGAGGCGATGCGCGGGGACGAGAACACGATCCGCAAGACCGCGGCGCGGACGCTCGGAACGCTCTCGAACGTCGTCGCGTTCCACCTCGGGAACGCGCGCGCCGACGGCCTCTCCCCGGTCGAGGAGCGACCGTCCCCGCCGGGCGTGCTCGACCGCTGGCTGCTCTCGCGGCTCGAGGCGACCCGCGCGCAGGTCGAGCAGGCGCTCGACACGTTCGATATGCGAACCGGCGCGCTCTCGGTCGGTCGCTTCGTGGACGACCTCTCGACGTGGTACCTTCGTCGCTCGCGACCTCGGTTCTGGGCGGCCGCGGACTCCCCCGACCGACGCGAGGCGCACGCGACCCTCTCCTATTCGCTGCTCAGCCTGGCCCGCACGCTGTCGCCCCTGCTTCCGTACACGGGGGAGTGGATCTACCAGGAGGTCGGCGAGCGCGCGTACGGGGAACGGAATGGCTCGGTGCATCGCACCGAGTGGCCCCGCTCGCTCGCGGTCCGCGACGAGCGGCTCGAGGCGGGGATGGAGCACCTGCGCGATCTGGTCGAGGTCGGTCGCGAGCTCCGCCACCGGGCCGGAGTGAAGTCGCGGATCCCGCTCGCCGAACTCACCTTCTTCGAGGACCCCGACCCGACGGTCAAGGAACTGGGCGACGAGGGAATCCGCCTCCTGGAGGACGAACTCAATGTCCGGGCCGTGCGCTGGGCTCCGGCCTCCGAGCGCGGAGCCTTGAGCGAGGCCGACTGGGTGGTCCGCGACGAGGCCGCGCTCCCGCGTCGCCCGACCGAGGAGCTCGCGGCCGAGGGTCTCGCCCGAGAGGTGGCTCGCCGGCTGCAGCAAACCCGCAAGGAGATGGGTCTCCGCTACACCGAGAAGGTCGGGGTGTCGGTGGGCGCGACCGGCTCGCTCCTGCGGGCGCTCGAGGAGCGTCGTGC
This sequence comes from Thermoplasmata archaeon, assembly GCA_030039915.1. The sequence goes on from JASHUP010000014.1 coordinate 1,513, forward strand.
AAGCCTCGCCGCCGACCTCCTGGCCGACCCCTTCGAGCTCGTGGAGGGCGCGCTCCCATCGGGTCCCGAGGTCCGGGAGTGGGACCTGGACGGGATCACGTTCTCGGCTCGCGTCGTTCGTCGACCGTAGCCGTCGCCGGACTCTCCCGGACGACCTCGCCCGCCGGGGTCCGTTCGCGGAAGATCTCGGCTTCGAACCTCCGGACCTGGACACGAGGGTCCCGCCATGCGCGAGGCGGGAGGCCCGCCTTCTCGCACGTTCCGTCGAGCAACTCTTCCGCGGACCATCCTTGCTCGGGAGCGACCTGCGGCAGGAGCAGCCCGCTCGAGCCGAACCCCTCCACGATCAACCCGTCCCGTCCGACCGAGACCGCGCGGATCGCCTCCGCCGGCGTCGTGAACCGGATCGGCACGGGCACCGTGAGCACCGAAACCTCCACCGTGATCCGGGAAAGGTCCGCGGCACGAACGGGCCGGAACCGGAAGTCCTCAACGGCGGCCGCGACCGCGGCCCCCGCGATCGCCGAGCGCAGCGGGAGGACGGGCAGTGGGTAGCCGATGCACCCGCGGAGGGCCCCGTCCGGGTGACGTTTCAGCGTCACGAAGACGCCGCGGGGTTCCGCGAACACGCCCGGCAGCGACTCGGCGGCGGCGAACGCAGTGGGGTCGGCCGGAGGGCTCGGGGCGAGACCGTGTTCGAGCGCGCGACGCGCGAGCCGGACGGCGACCTCTCCCTCCTCGGCCGAGAGCACGATGGGTCGAGCGCGAGCCTCGACCAAAGCCTCTTCGCAGGAGCTGCCAAGCACCTTTTATAGCGCGGGCCGCGTGGGCGGCCTCCCCATGCCGTTCCCCGAAGCGGTCGAGCGTCTGCTCAACAAGAAGATCTGCATGAACTGCTCGGCCCGGAACCCTCCGAGGGCCGTTCAGTGCCGGCGGTGCGGCTACAAGGGCCTGCGCGTGAAGTCGCGGGAACGCTCCGGCAAGACCGCGTAACGGCGCGGTCGCCTTCCCGCATCCCGATCGGGGTCTCCGGCACGTTAATTCGTTCTCGGTCGTGGGGGCGCAGGGGTGGCTCGCACCCGCGACCGATGGAGCCTCGTCCGACCGACGAGCGTCCGCACCTCGAGCGGGCGAAGACCGCCGTACCCGTTCGATGCCGGTGCGGCACCCGGGTCCCCGCGGACGGAGAGATCGTGGTCGTGGCTCCGCTCGCGCCGTCGGTCGAAGCGGTGCTCGGAACCATCGTCTTCTGCTCGGAGAACTGCGTCCGCGCGTTCATCCTGGAGGCGCTCGAGACGCTCGACGCGTTCGACACGCCCGAATCGGGACGTGTCGTCCGAGATATCCACGAAACGTACCGGGAGCTCGCCGCGACGTTCGTCTCCCTGATGGACGCGTAGCGACCCGAGGCGGACCGCGAGCTCCCCTTCCGCGTCGGTGGTCACGCCCCCCACATCGGGGCGAGGCGGAAAGGCGCTTCGC
>JASHUP010000146.1 GCA_030039915.1 Thermoplasmata archaeon
AGGACCCCGAACGGAAACTCGGCACCGAGCACGGCGGCGACGTCCAGCGTGCGGTGGGACTCTTCGTCGAGCGGGGGGATGCCCGAGCCGGTGCGTCCACGCGCCTCGCCTCCCGAGGAGATCCGTCGGTCGAGCTGCTGAAGGAGGAGGGGGTTCCCGCCGGTCTCCGAGTAGCGGCGGGCGACCTCCTCGGGGGAGAACTCGCGTGTCGGGTCGTTCAGCTTGAGGTAATCCGCGACCTCGCCCGAGGTCATCGGCCGCAGGACGACGCGTCGAGCGTGGGTCGCGCTCTCGAATCCCTCGAGCCGAGCGCGGCCCGATTCGGAGAGCGATGCGTAGGGGCGGCTGGTCGCGAGGATCCAGAGCGGGCGGTTCTGAAGCTGGTTCGCGAGGAACTCGACCGCGCTCAACGACGACTCGTCCGCCCGGTGGAGGTCCTCGAGAATGAGCACGGTCGGGCCGTGCCGGGTGAACTCGAGGAACTGCTCGGAGATCCCGGTGAAGACCCGCTCGCGGGACGCCTCCGCGCGTTCGTCGGTCTCGCCGAGCGCCTCCAGCAGACGCTCTTCGATCCGGACCGGGGACGCGAACCCCGAGTCGCCGAGGCGGGGCGCGAACCCGATCAGGAACTGGTCGGCGCCGAAGCGCGGCGCGTCCCCCGCCTGGGTCGTGGGGTCGTCCCTCAGGCTCTCGATCGCGGACCGGATCAGGGAGAACGGAGGCGGGTCGTCGAGGGCCAGCGCCCGCCCGATCAGTACGCGGATCCCGCGGGCCCGGATGTCGCGGACGAGCTCGGTGATGAGCGCCGACTTGCCGACCCCGGTACCGCCGACGAGCAGCGTGACCCCGCCCGTCCCGGCCCGCGCATCGTCGAACCGACGGTGAAGCGCCTCGACCGTCTCCACCCGGCCAACGAACGGGCGACCCACCCCGGCTTCGGCCGCCATTGCTTTCGCCGATAGGATGGGGTGGTCCGACTATTTACGTCCGCGGCCGAGCGGCTTTAAGAAACGGGAGCGCCACGACCCGGGCGGGAACTTCCCGGCCGCGGATCTCGAGCGAGAGCACCGTGCCCGCCGGCGCGAGTTCGGGCGGCACGTAGGCCAGCGCGATGCCCTTCCCGAGCGAAGGAGAGAGTCCCCCGCTCGTCGCTTCCGTCACGGGTTTCCCGCCGGCCCGCACGGGGGTCCCGTGGCGCGGGATCGCCCCCGGCTCCTCGACCTCGATCCCGACGAGGCGGCGCTTCGGGCCGTCGGCCTTCTCCTTCTCGAGCACGGGACTGCCGACGAACGCATGGTCGAGGTCCACGAACCGGTCCTGGCCGGCTTCGAGCGGCGTGTGGTCCCGGTGGAACTCCTGCCCGGAGAGGAGATACCCTTTCTCGAGACGCAGGGTATCGCGAGCGCCGAGCCCGACCGGCACGACCCCCGCCGCGAGGAGGCGCTCGGCGAGCGGGTCCGCCTCCTTCGCCGGGACGAACACCTCGTAGCCGAGCTCGCCGGTGTAGCCGGTGCGGCTCACGAAGAGCGAGTGCGCGAGCGCGTCCGGTAGGTGAAGGCCGAGGCGACCGGACCGGGGACCCTCCCCGTCGATCTTCGGGAAGAACGCGGCGTGGTAGAACGCGAGCTTCGAGAGGTCCCAGGGGAAGAGCTGCTCGAGGACCATGCGGGACTTCGGTCCCTGCACGGCCAGGAGGGCGACCGGACCGTTCCATCGGCCGATGGTGGTGTCGGGGCTGCGGTGCTGGCGGAGAATCTCTTCGACCTCGTCCGCCCGGCTCGCGTTCGGGACGACCACGAACGAGCGCGTGAGCTCTTCTCCGGTGTCGACCCGGCTGATGAGCAGATCGTCCACGATGTACCCCGTCGCTTCGAGAAGGAAGGTGTAGCGGACCTGGCCCGGAACGAGCCCGGCGACGTTCGCGGTCGTCCGTCGGCCGAGGAGGTCGGCCGCGTGGGCCCCCTCGACGGTCATGATCCCCATGTGGGAGACGTCGAACACGCCCACCCCCTCCCGGACGGCGCGGTGCTCGGCGATGATGCTCGAGTAGTAGAGCGGCATCTCCCAGCCGGCGAACGGGACCATGTGACCGCCGTGGCGGAGGTGGAAGTCGTAGAGCGCGGTCCGTCGAAGCGGCGGGTCGGAGGCCGGTGGAGCGGCGCTCATGTGACGATCTCCGCTAGGCGTCCTTCTTCGGACGCACGTCGGATCTCGAGCGCGACGCGTCGCCCGCTGCTCATCGGCGTCCGATACAGCGCGTTGCCGTACGGGTGTCCGAGCGCGAGATGGACGTTCGTCCCGCCGCCGATGCGCGCGGCGACGTCGAAGACCGTCGGACGGCCGTCGCGATCGATGCACGTCTGCAGGCAGAACGGTCCCAGGATTCCCGGCGGGTACTGAGCGCGCGCCGCGTCGACGAACTTCTCTCCCATCCGAAACACCTCTTCGAGAATCGATTCCCTCACCGTAAGCGTTCCGTGTCCGACCACCGTGTAGTCCGGGATGCGGTCGGAGTCGCTCAGCTCGAGCTGCTGCGCGGCGGGGAGCCGCACGAGACCGTCCAGATTGCTCTCGCGTCGTTCGTCGACCCCGAGGAGTTCGAGCCCGTCGTCGCGCGAGACGAGCGGCGAGAAGAAGAAATTGAAGTTGAACACCGGGCCGAGGACGTACTCCTCGATCCGGGCCGTCGCGAGATCGTCGGGGCGGATCGTCCCGCGGGCGACCAGCCGGTCCGCCTTCGCGCGGTACTCGGCCGGACTGGTCACCGTGAAGAACCCGCGCTCGAGCCGCTTCGTCGCGTGGGGCAGCTTCACGATCGCGAGGCGGTCGATCGCGTCGGGACTCGCAATCTGTCGGGGCGTTCGAATCCCCGCCCGCTCGAGCAGGGTGTAGTAGTTCTCCCGCTCGCTGCGTTCCTCGATCCGAAGGAGCCGCCGCGACCCCACGATCGGCACGCGGAAGTCGTTCTCGATCGTCGCGAGCGGAAGGTAGGAGCTGAACGCGCGGTTCGGGACGAGCACGACGCCGCCCGCGCGCAGGCGTTCCTGGGTCGCGGGCGACGCGATGTCCGAGAACTTCGGAAACGTCCAGACCGCGTCGACGCAGCCGCGCAGGCGTCGGCCGTCGGGAGCGCGTACCGAGCGGAAGTAGCGGGCGTACGTCGCATCGCGTCCCGACTCGGCGAGGACCAGGCTCGAGAGCCCCTCGGTGACCGCGCCGTCGGCGATGTCGATCGCGGAGTGCGACCCGACCGTACCCACCACCGGGGGAGAAGGGTAGTGACCCACGATCGCCCGAATCTCCTCGAGCGGGAGCGGCATGGGGGAGGGCACCGTCAAAGAACCTTAAGCGCTCGGGCCACCCGCTCGGCCGAGAGCGGGAGCTCGGTTACGTGGGCGCCGGTGGCGTCCCGCACCGCGAGCGCGACCGCCGCGGCCACCGGGATGATCGGAGGCTCGCCGAGCCCCTTCGCGCCGAACGCCCCGGCGCCACGGAACCCCTCGACGAAGTCGACCGAGATCGGCGGTACCTCGCCGAGCGTCGGGATCCGGTAGTCGAGGAGTCCGGGGTTGAGGAGCCGGCCGTCCTCCGACCACATCGCCTCCTCCGTGAGCGCGGTGCCGAGGCCCATCACGACCCCTCCCTCGACCTGCGCGGGGGCGGTGGCCGGATCGATGACCGTGCCGACGTCCTGGAACGCAGCGTAGCGCAGGACCCGGACCGTGCCGGTGGCCCGGTCGACCGCGACCTGAGCGGCGTGCGCCGCTCCCGTGAAATCGGTGTAGGCGTAGAACGTTCCGGTCACCACCTTGCGTTCGTCGATCGCCCCGGATTTCCCGTAGTGCCGGCCGTTCGCCACGATCCCGCCTCCCGCGCGCTCGGACTCGCTTTCGAGCTCCCGTACCGTCCGCTCGAGCGACCCCTGTTCGACACGGAGCTCGCCCGTCCCTTCGAGAAGACGGACCGGACCCGAACCGCCGAGTCGCCGTCCGAGGTCGTCGAACAGCGCACGGATCGCCTCGTCGACCGCGCGACCGAGCGCGGCGGTCGTGCGGCTACCGAAGACCCCGGAGTCGAACGGGGCGGTGGAGGTGTCCTCGTAGGTGACCATGACCCGGTCCGGCGAGAGCCCCGAGGCCCGGGCGGCGACCGCCCGCACCCCCGCGAGCACGCTGCCGCTCCCGATCTCTCGCTCTCCCTGGACGATCTCGAGCCCGCCCGGCGAGAGCCGGACCCGAGCCTCTCCGCCCGCGCCGGTGCCCGTCGACCAAAACCCGACCGCCACGCCCACTCCCGTATCGGGGCCGGCGTCCGCTCGCCATCGGGCGGCGGTCACCCGGGCCCGTTCGAAGGCCGTCAGAAGCCCGAACGGGCCGACCGGCTGGCCCATCGGGGTCGAGTCGCCCTCCTTCCAGAGATGCGCCGCACGAAAGACGACCGGGTCGAGTCCCGCTTCGCGCGCGACGTGATCGAGGTGCGACTCGACGACGAAGGCGCACTGCGGCGCGAACGGGGCGCGGTGGGCTCCGAACGGCGGTTTGTTCGTCCGGACCGCGTAGCCCTCCATCTCGAACACGGGCGTCCGGTACGGTCCGAGCAGGAACGCGATCGCGTAGCCGGCCGTGAAGTCCCGGCCGGGCAACGAGGTCCCGACGTCGAGGAGGAGACGAACGCGACGCGCGACGATGCGTCCGTTCGACACCGCGGTCTCCATGCGAACGACCGAGGGAAGGGTGGTCCGGCCGAGCTGGAACTCCTCTCGGTAGCGGAGCGACAGTTTCACCGGGAGCCCTGACGCCTTCGCGAGCAGGAGCGCGTACGGCTCGAGGAGCGCGGACCCCTTCCCTCCGAAGCCACCGCCCACCCAGGTTCCCTCGACGACGACGGATTCGACCGGTAGACCGAGCAGCGTCGCGATATCCTCTCGTGCGCCGAACGGGGTCTGCGTGGAGGTGCGGACCCGCCAGGAGCCGTCCTTCACCTCGGCGAGACAGGCGTGAGGCTCGATCGCGACCTGATGCACGCTCGAAGTTCGGTAGGTCTCGCTCACGACGGTCTCGGCGGTGCGGAACGCCCGCTCGACGTCCCCCTCGCGTGCGAGCACGTGCGCCGCGATGTGCTCCGAACCCTCGGGCACCTTCCGCGGCCATTCGGGGAAGACCTCTTCGACGTCCGAGACGACGGGAAGGGCTTCGACGTCGACGCGGACGGCGCGCGCCGCGGCGCGCGCGAGCTCGAGCGTCGGCGCGGCCACCGCCGCGACCGGCTGGTTTCGGTAGACGACCGCCTCCGAAGGAAAGACCGGCCGGTCCGGGTCGCCGGTGGCGCCCGGTAGGAGCCTCGCGAGGTCGGCGGCGCCGACCGCGACCACGCCGTTGAGCGCCCGGGCCGCGGAGAGGTCGACCGCCCGCAGGCGCCCGTGCGCGACGGGCGACGGGACGAGCGCCCCCCAGAGCATTCCGGGAGCCTCGAGATCAACGCCGTAGATCGTCGTCCCTTCGAGCTTTCCCCGCGCGTCGGGTCGAGGCGAGCGCATCACGGACCCTCCGCTTGCAGGAGCGAGACCGCGCGCGTGATCGCGAGGTAGCCGGTGCACCGGCAGAGGTTCCCGCCGAGGTCGTGGAGGAGTTCGTCCACGGGGACCGAGCGGCCCCGCTCCCGAAGGAGGCCGACGAGCGCGAGAACAAATCCCGGCGTGCAGTAGCCGCACTGGAGCGCTCCCGCGCGGCCGAACGCGTCCTGGACCGCGCGACCGACCGGGTCGTCCGACATTCCCTCGATCGTGGTGAGGGACGAGCCTTCGACTTCGCGGGTGAGCGTGAGGCACGAGAGGGTCGAGACGCCGTCCACGAGGACGGTGCACGCGCCGCAGTCTCCGCTGCGACACCCTTCCTTGGTCCCCTTGAGCCCGAGGCGCCAGCGGACCGTGTCGAGGAGATGCTCCGAGTCGGGGACGTCGTCCAGCGAGAGGGGTCGGCCGTTCACGGTGAGCGGGAGCGGCCGCGTCATGGGCGTCTTCCTTGCGCCGCCGAGACCACGCCCTTCACCGCGCGGTCGAGGAGGGTCATGACGAGATGCCGCCGGTACTCCGCGGAGGCGCGTCGGTCGGTGGCGATCGGGAGGGTACGGACGGAGAGCTCCGCGGCGCGACGCACGTCGACCTCGGACGGAGCGAGGGAACGCAGGGCCGCTTCCGCCTCGGGTACACGGAGGGCGCGAGGTGGAATCCCGCCGACGGCGAGCCTCCAGCGGCCGTCGCCCGGGGAGTACGCCGCGGCGACCGCGATCTGGGAGATGTCGTTGGCCGGACGTACCCGCTGCCAGAGGTAGACGGAGGGGCGGGGCTCGGGCACGCGCACCGACCGAATGAGCTCCCCCGGGGCGAGCACCGTGCGTCGCGACCCGACGACGAACCGGTCGATCGGCACCGTACGCGACCCGCCCGGTCCGACGAGGTCGACCTCGGCGTCGAGCGCGAGCAGCACCGGGATGAGGTCGGACGCCGGAGCGGCCCGTCCGAGGTTCCCACCGAGGGTCGCTCGGTGGCGGAGCTGCACGCTGCCCACCGCACGGATCGCCTGGAGGAGGCCCGGGTGATGTCGGCCGAGCTCGGGGTCGCGCTCGAGCGATCGGAGCGGCAGCGTGCTGCCGACGGTGAGCACCGGACCGTTCCAGTCGACCGTCCGCCACGGAAGATGGCGGAGCGAGACGACGCGTCGCGGGGTTCGCGCGCCGTCGAGCTCGAAGAGCAGGTCCGTGCCACCCGCGAGCACGACGACGTCGCCGGGATCGCCGGTCCGGAGCTCCGCGATCGCCGCGTCGACGCTCGGCGGCGCCACCAGGTCGAAACCGCTCATCAATGCGGCCGAGCACGACCCGCAAGCTAACGGTTTCGCGTTCCGGCGGGACCGGGCACGCCTTCTTTTTTATCCGATGAGGGGCTTTGGCAACCGGACCGCATGCCATTCGAACTCGCGTTGCGTTACAGCACTCCTCTCACCCCGATCGCCGACCTCGACGAGGTGCTGCGCGAGTTCCTGCGGCTCGTCGGCTATCTGCCCGAAGGGGAGGAAGGGCGTGGCTCCGAGGGACCCGTGGCCCAGAGCCTCGCCTTCCGGCTCGTTCGGGACTGTCTCCTCAAGGACCCGGCGCGAGCGTGGTACGTCGATGAGCTGACGGCCGTCCTCAAGACCTCGAAGCCGACCGTCTATCGCCACGTCAACAAGCTCAAGGCGCTCGACTTGCTGGAGGAGGTCGGGGGGGCCGCCGACGGGAAGGGGCGAAAGGGGTACCGGCTCCGGTACGGGAACCTCGCCCGGGCGTGGGACTTCACGGAAGCGAACGCCCAGAACGCCCTTCGCCGATACCGGGAGACGGTGAATCATTTGCAGACGCTCGTCGAGAAGAAGGCCCTCGAGATTCCGCCGAAGGTCGTGACGGCCAGCCGTGTCGCCGGCCGAGAACGCGGAGGGAACCGATGAGCGAGGCGGCGAGCAACGCGAAGCGCGCGGCGATCGCCCTGACCCCGGGGTCCAAGGTGACGGTCCGCTCCGCGGGGACGGAGAACGCAGCGATCGTCTCGTCCGGCGTGTTCCGGGGGCTCGTCTCCATCAGCGGGGACAATGCGCTCGCGATCGAGCTCGATGGGTCGAACGGCGACCCGAAGGGCCGGATCCGCATCGTGCCCGTCCCGGCCGTGCTCGCGATCGATATCCTCGAGGCGGCCAAGGCCGATGAGGAGAAGCGCAGCGAGCCGCCGCAGGCCCCCGGGTACTTCCGCTAGATCGGCGCTCTCTCGCGAGCGGGAACGGGCTTGCTGGGAGTTCCGTCGCGGAACGCGTCCGCGATTTCGAACCCAGGTCGCTGGCTTCGAAGGCCAGCAGGATAGTCCAGACTACCCCACAAGCCCGCCGACCTTCCACGGGACGCCGGCTATTTGGACGTTCCGGATTCCCGACATGACGGCGAGGGAAGGGAGCGGCGGCCCCCCGTCGCCACGGACGGCGATGGCGGAAGCCGAATCGGCGCTCGGGCTCGTTCGGGCGGTTAGCCGGAGGGGTCCGCCGAAGCGTCCGGCCGGAAGGTGTCGAGCGTCGTCTGCGCGGTCGACCCGGGGAAGAGGGTCGCGACCGAGTCCGACAAGAGCTGGATGCGCTGGCGAACGTACGGCGTGATCCCTTCCATCGCCCCGAGGCGCTGGGCGAGCGGGAGGTACTTGCGGACCGAGGCTTCGTAGACCGTGGACAGCAACTCGCCGTCGCACCGGCCGCCGCCGCGCTCCGCGACGCACCGGCCCGAGAGCGGAGGGCGGCGGTACGACGCTTCGCACGCCTTGCACCGGAACCGCTGGGTCCCGTAGCTCTTGAGGTTCCCCATCACGTCGGGAAGGAAATGCGCGTTGAGCACGAGCGTCACCGCCTCCGCGAGGTCGACCGCCCGGATCTGGGCCGAGAGCACGAGCGAGCGCTCGACCAGCTCGGCCATCGGTCGGCCCTCCCGGTACGTGGAGCGGACCGGTCCGCCCGCGATGCGGTGGGTGTCGTGGGTGAAGCCGTACCCCGAGAGCGAATGCGCCGTCCCGAGTCGGTGGCCGACCAGGTCGAGGAGCGGTTCGATCTCCTTCGGGTCGCGTCGGTCCGCCGCTGCGCGGTAGAGCGCGAGCGGGTAGCGGCTCCCCGCGTCGACGTTGTGCGCCTCCTTGTCGACCTCGGTCGCCTCGAGCCGCGTCGTGAGGACGAGCGGCTTATCCATGAGCGCGCCGCGGCTCTCCGGTAGGTAGGATCGCGAGAAGTTCAGGAGGGCGTCCAGCAGGAGCGTGACCGAGTCCTCGTCGCCGTCGCAGTTCCGCCGCTTGGCCGCGTGGAACACCGGGTGGGCGAAGCACGCTTCCGCATCCGAGAACCCCAGCAGTCGACCGGCAACCCCGCCGGACGTGTGGGGCGCGAGGGCGACCACGATCTGTCCGACGAGGTCCTCGGCCCGATCGGCCCGGTAGTACGGATCGACCCCGTAGAGGCGGACGAGCTCGTCGTCGACGAACTGGGCGAGCCGAGTCAGATAACTCCCGCACGAGCGGGAGACGATGAGGTCCTGGGGGGCCAGCTCGACCAACTGTTCGGGATCGGTGAGCGGCGCCCCGACCCAGTCGTGGTCGTACCCCAGACGTCGGAGGGTCGCGAGGTCGGTCCCGATCTCGGCGGGTCGGAAGTGCGTGAGCGGCAGGTCGGTGAGGTCGAAGCGAGCGGTCCCGTCCTGGTAGACCGAGATCGCGTGCGAGGCACGCAGGATCCCTTTCTCGATCGCCTCCGGCACCTTACCGGGGGAGGTGAGACCCTTCACGCCCTTTACGACCGGAGGTTTTGCGAGGTGCAGCCGCTCGAGCGCGTCGCTCCACAGGCGCGCCATCGGCAAGGGCTCGGAGACCGTTCGGCCGGTCGGCTCGGTGTGCGCTCCGCAGGGGCACCGGGTCCAGACCGTGGAGCGGCCGCACACGGGACAGTGGCGTACTCCGAGGTCGACCGTGACCCCGTCGCGCATCGTTCGCCGGGCCGCCTCGGGGAGCGAGCGCGTGGGCCCGCCGGCGCTCCCGACGGGGAAGAGGCCGTGGACGTTCGGTTGCATGCTGCGGTGGTACGCCTTCTCCGGGCGGCCGACCCGGCCGCCGACCCGGGAGGGCCCCCGGGCACGGATCGGGACCCCGGCCAAGCGACCGACGTAGGCGAGCGAGTCCTCCTCCACGGGGTCGAGCGGCGACCGGCGGACGAGGATCTCCCCTTCCGCCGCGAGGCCGAGACCGCCGACAAGTCCCGCCGACACGTCCGGCTCGCCTCGCAGGTTGTCGCCCTCGACCGGAGCAAAGAGGAAGCCGAGCCGCACGAGCACCTCCCGCCACAGCGGATCCGCCGGAAGAAGGAGGGAGCCCTCGACCCAGCGGCCGCTGCGCTCGACGAACTCGCTCAGCGCGCGCAGCTCCCCCGGCGTGAGGTCATGCCAGAACAGGAGCCACCGGGGGTGGAGCGGGACACGGTACGTCTGCGCGACGCGGACCGCTTCCTCGTAGGAGGCGACGTTCATCCCTTCGAGACCGTCCCCTCCGGCCGCGCGGAGCTCCTCGAAATGCCAGTCCGGTGAGTACGCTCCGGGAACAAGGGGCCGGTTGTTCTCGAGGAACTCTCCGAACGAGACGAGGATCTCTCCGAGGTCGACCACCCGACGGACCCGGGACCGCAGCGCCTCCGCCCGGCCGAGGTCGTGGACCGCGGTCACCGTCCCGTCGTCGAGCTCGACGATCGGACCTTCGATGGTATCGCAGACCCCCATCGCGGTGGCCTTTCCCGGGTACTCGAGCTTCACTTGCGTGCTGATCGCGACGAAGCTCTGGAGGAGCACCATGGTCGCCGGATTGACCGCACACGCGGCGAGCCCCGTGGTGCGCGCCCGTCCGTACACGAGACGAAACGCGCCGGGGCGGTTCGGGTGGGCGAGCACCGGACGACCCCCGACGGAATCCTGAAGGTACTTCGGCGTTCGGGCATCCTCCTCGTCGGTCGAGTGGTGGCCCACCTGCGACAGGAACTCCCAACCGTCGAGACCGAGCTTCTCGACGATCTTCGAGAGCTTGGCCGCTTTCTGGCAGAGGCCTTCCGCGATCACGAGACAGGCTCCCCCACGGATGCCGTTCGTGGGAACGCGAGCTAGGTTGCGGAACGCACTCACCTCGGCATCCCCCTCCGTCGCTTCCCCCGAGATCGCGACGGGGACGTTCCGGACGACAAGGTCGATCTCCTCGGCCGTCGGAACGTACTGGAGATGCTGGTGGTACTTGTACAGCGGAATCTCCTCTTTGTACCGTTCCACTTCGTCGTGCTCGGGACGGTACGCCGAGAGCCCCAGGTCGCGACGCACGACATCGGCGAGCAGCACGCTCAGGGCCTGGGCCGTCCCGCCCGCCGCGCGAATCGGGCCGGCGTAGTACAGCTCGATGTAGGAGGTCTTGTCCCGGCCCTCGCGGACGTGGACCTCCGCGAGCCCTTCGAGCGGCGCGACCAGGATCCCCTCGGTCAGGATCGCGAGCCCGACCCGCAGCGCGGCGTCGACCCGTCCGGCGACCGAGTCGCCCCGCTTCGGGTCTCGGGCGATCCGCCGCGCGACCGTGAGCGCCACCTCCTCGCGCGGAAGGGTCTCGGCGAGGGTCCGGATCTCCCCGGAGATTCCTGCGATCCCGAGATGCGCGAGCAGCTTCTCGACACGCATCGCCATGTCCTGCGCCCGAGGGATCTCCGGGGTGACCTCGGGATCGTAGCCGACCTGCCGCGCCCTCTCGGCCACGTCGTAGGCGCGGTCGACCTCGGACTCGACCGCCCGAAAATACGACTCCACGGCCCTCGCAGCCCGGAGAGAGACTTAAACCCGCCCGACCCGCTCGACGTCTCCGGTAGTCCGGCCGCCGGTTCCCCCGGACCCGTGGACCGAAACTGCACCTACCCGAGGTTTATTGGTCGGGAACGCTCACCGAAGTTCATGGCAGCCGCGAACGGACGTACATCGGCACGCAAGGTCACGACCCTCCTCGCGGTCATCGCAGTGGCCGCCGTGATCGCGTCGATGGCCCTCGCCTCCGTGACCGTACTTGCCCCGGCTCCGTCGCGGGCGGGCGCTGCCGTTCAGCTCAAGGGGGCGGAAGCCTCGATCGACGCCGCCGAGTTCTCCCTCGCGCACGGCGGCGGGCCCGCGCTCGGTGCGACGCTCTCGTGCGAGTCCGCCGGCGCCGGGGCGGCTCGCTGTGCGACCCCCGGTCTCCTGCCCGCGACCGACCCGGTCGACGGGTACACCTGGACCAACCTCACTGCCCGGCTCACGAACTCACCGAGTGCGCGGATCACGACCCTCGCATGGGACGGCACGGACGGGTACGTGCTCCTGTACGGGGGGATCGCCAGTGGCGGAGTTAACGAGCAGGACACGTGGACCTACGCGAACGGGACCTGGACCAACATCACAGCGACGACGACCGGTGCCCCACCGACCCTCGTCTTCGGTTCGATGGCGTGGGACCCCACGTCGGGCGACGTCGTCCTGTTCGGAGGCGAAAACGAGCAGACGATCGCCTTCGTGAACTACACCTGGGTCTACCACGACAAGACGTGGACGAACCTCACGAGCACCATCCACACGGCACCTTTTCCGCGAGTCTGGTTCCAAATGACGACCGACTCCGCCGCCAAGGACGTGGTCCTCTACGGAGGATACACCGGGACGTGGCAGAAGGACACCTGGACCTACAAGAACGGAACGTGGACGAACGTCACGTCGTCGCAGATCATCGCCCTTCCCACCGTCTACTACGCGGTACTGAGCGATTATCCGGGCTACGGGGCGTTCATGACCGGAGGCTTCTTCGACAATTCCTTGCTGGTGAGCGCCACGTACGTTTTCCTCAACGGACAGTGGACGAACCTCACGTCGACCTTCGCGGTTTCCCCGCCCCCGCCCTTCTTCGGCTTCGCCGCGTTCCTACCGTCCCTGTCGGGCGTCCTTGAGTTCACCTCCGCGATCATCGACCCGACCGGCACGGGCGTCGCGTTCGTGCCGGTCGCGTGGCTCTTCTCCGGCGGTACCTGGCAGAACGTGACGAACCTGCTCGGGGCCGTGGAGGATGACTACGGCGCCGCCTACGGCTCGGCTGCCTATGTCCCGGCAGACCAGTCGATCATCACGTTCGGGGGCCTCCTGTCCGGCCTTTCCAGCTACAGCAAGGCCACCTGGGCGCTCTCGGCTCCGCCGACCGTCGTGGCCACGGCATCGAAGAAGGTGGTCGACGCGGGGCAGTCCGTCTCCTTCACGGGAACGGTCTCCGGTGGTCTTGACCCCAACGCGGCGAACTGGTCGTTCGGCGACGGCGGGAGTTCGTTGAGCCTCTCTCCGAGCCACGTCTACGCGACCGCGGGTCTGTACACCGCGACGGTGAAAGTGACGAGCTTGGTGGGGACGAACGCGTCCGCCTCGGTCTCCGTCCAGGTGAACCCGGCTCCGGCCGTCAGCCTCAGCGCGACGCCAAACGCAACCGCCGGTACTTCCGTCGGCCTCGTGGCATCGGTCGTGGGAGGCACTGGGCCGTACACCTACGCGTGGACCCTCGGGGACGGGAGCACCGCGACCGGATTGTTCGTGAACCACGTGTACGCGAGCGGCGGCGCCTACGCCGTCAACGTCACGGTCACCGACGCGGTCGGTGGGGTCGCGAAGGCTTCGCTCAGCCTCACGGTCGCGGCCGCTCCGTCGCCGAGCAGCTCGGTCAGCCTCACCTCAGGTACGGGGCTCTACTTGCTCGTCGGCATCATCGTGTTGCTCGTCGTGGCCGTGCTGCTCGGCGTCATGCTGCTCCGCAAGCCGAAGTCTCCCTCGGGAGCACCGACGCCGTACTCCGGCCCGATGACCCCAGCTCCGCCTCCACCGGGTCCTCCTCCCGGCGCGAGCTGAGCGCGCCCCGGGCCCCGCCGTCGCCCCCCGGACGCCCCGCGACCGAGCATCCTCCCGATCGTGCCGTGCATTCGTCGCGACGTCGTACGCGCGATCGACCCTGGACTCCCTCGCCCAACGATACGATGCTGCGGGCGGTTCGAAGGGTTCTCGACCGGGAACTCCCGTGGGGTCGGTCTCACCCCTTGCGCAACTTCCAGATCGTTTCGACCGGCCAAGAGCGAGCCCATCGCCGGTCGTTCCGCGACAGGTATGTCGAACGCTGGCCGGCCCGAGGGCGGTATTCGATAAGCCGATCGATGGCGAACCCGTTCGCACGGAACAACGTCACCCAATCGGCGTAGGTGAGATGGAATTCCACGGTGTCGTCCGGTCCCCAATCTATGCGCTCTGGCCCGAAGTACGGGCGATGAAGACGCCGCGTCATGCGGTCGGCCCTCGGGTTGTGCGCGAGCCAGCGGAACGGATTCGCGGCGGAGAAGACGAGCGCCCCTCCCCGACGAAGCACCCGGGCGCATTCCGGCACGGTCCGCCTCGGGTTGGCGAACGTCATCGCTCCCCAGTCACAAAAGACGGTGTCGAACGACCCGTCCCGAAACGGCAGTCGCTCCGCGCTGGCTCGGACCAGCGGAAAGCGAAGACGGGCGCGCGACCGGAGCTCGCGCGCTCGGGCGAGCTGTTGCGTCGATAGGTCCAGGCCAACTGGCCTCGCGCGCCGCTGGGCGAGGCCGATCGACCACCGCGCGGCCCCGCATCCGAGCTCGAGCACCGCCTTCCCTCGAACGGGGCCTAAGAGGCGCAGCGACGATTCCGGTACCCGGAACAGTCCCCACGCCTCGGCGGAACGACCTCCCAGACTCTTCGCGTATCGACGATCATACCACGCGCTCGTCCGGTCCCAGACGATCCGGTTCCTACGAACGTGCGGGCTCTCGCGGCGCGGCGCACGGCGAGATTTTCCGGAAGCGGCGCGCATTTGCCGAGGAGGACTCGAGGTGGCGACATAACCGTGCCGGGGTCCGAACGTCGGGGATTGGCCATGGCCGAGCGGGGTTTACGATGGCAGAGAACCCGCCAGCTTCCGCTCTACGCAAACGTTTATGTACGATTTTCCAAAGTCCTTGTCCAGAGCGTATGACGCTCGTCCGACAAACGGGGCGGGGATAAAACGATGAAGTCCATCATCCAGGAAGCGATCGCGAAACACCAGGAAAACCAGTCCCTGGTAGAAGAGAAGAAGCCGACCGCGCCGGCGTACGCAAGCTCGGACGACGCCGAGCTCGCGAAGCTGGCGGAGACCCTCAAGGTCAACATCCGCATCGTCGGATGCGGTGGCGGCGGCTCGAACACGATCAACCGCTGCGTCGAGGAAGGCATCCAGGGCGCCGAGATGTGCGCCATCAACACCGACGCGAAACACCTCCTCACGATCCACTCTCCCCGCAAGATCCTCATCGGCCGTCGTGCGACGAAGGGACTCGGCGCCGGCGCCCGCCCCGAGATCGGCGAGGAGGCCGCGCGCGAGAACGAGGAGGAGCTGCGCCAGTTCGTGAACGGCGCCCACATCGTGTTCATCACCGCCGGCATGGGCGGCGGGACCGGAACCGGTTCCGCGCACCTGGTCGCCCGGCTCGCGAAGGAGGCCGGAGCGCTCACGATGGGCGTCGTCACCCTCCCGTTCGCGGGCGAGGGGGCGGCGCGCATGGAGCAGGCCCGCGATGGGCTCGAGCGCCTGCGCCGCGTCTGCGACACGACCATCGTCATTCAGAACGACAAGCTGCTCGAGCTCGTGCCCCGCATGCCCCTCGATTCGGCGTTCAAGCTCGCCGACGCGGTCCTGATGACCGCGATCAAGGGCATCACCGAGATCGTGACGAAGCCCGGCCTCGTCAACCTCGACTACGCCGACATCCTGACCGTCATGAAGGACGGCGGGGTTGCGCTCATCGGGCTCGGCGAGAGCGAGAGCGCCACCGACCGCGTCACCGAGGCGGTCACCGAGGCCCTCACCTCGCCGCTCCTCGGGTCGGTCGAGCTCAAGGACGCGACCGGCGCCCTCGTCCGCGTGATCGGCGGACCGACCATGACCGTCAGCGAGGCCGAAAAGGCCGCGGCGCTGGTCGGCGGCAAGATCTCGAAGCGCGCCCGCATCATCTGGGGCTGCTCCGTCGAGAACTCCCCCGAGATGGAGAACACCATCAAGGTGCTCCTCATCATCACGGGCGTGCGCGCGCAGAGCCTTCTCGGACAGAAGGGAGGCTACGCCGCCGGTGAGTCCGAGGAAGTCATCGACCTCGTCCGCTAGAGCGGGACGCCCCCGTCCCCGCTACCTCGGCCTCGAGGTGGCGGGGGAACACCTTCCGAGCCTTTCCCCCCGCGCGTGGGA
>JASHUP010000147.1 GCA_030039915.1 Thermoplasmata archaeon
GTACGACGTCCTCGTCACGACCAACCTCTTCGGAGACATCCTCTCCGACCTCTGTGCAGGACTCGCGGGCGGGCTCGGAGTCGCGCTGGGGGCCCTCTACGGGGACACCCTGGCGGTGTTCGAACCCGTCCACGGGTCGGCGCCGAAGTACGCGGGTCAGGACAAAGCGGACCCGGTCGCGGAGATCCTCTGCCTCGAACTCATGCTCCGCCATCTGGGAGAAAAGGAGGCCGCCGACCGGGTCTTTCGGGCGGTCTGGGAGACGATCGCGGAGAAGAAGGTCGTAACGTATGACCTGGCGCTCCCCGGCTACACGCTCACGCCCGTCCCCCCGTCGTCCTGCAGCGCGATGGCGAAGGAGATCGCTCGGAAGGTACCCCTCGTCGACCCGCACGCCCCGCTGCCTCGCCCGAAAGGGACCGGAGCCGCGGACGACCCCCATCTCGAGGCCTAGCGGCCGGTTTCACGTCGACCCTCCGCCGGCCGACCTCCCTCGGCCGGTAGGTTTAAGCGGGTCGAGCCACCCTTTCTCGCCGGGGAGGTCGTTGGCGAGCCCGCGCGCGGTCCGCATTCCTCGTTCTCGTTCGCCAACGAGCATCGAGCCGGGTCCCCCCGGCCAAGTGACCCCTATCCCCGCTCGCTCGCTCGGCGAGGACCGCCCGAACGTGGGAGGCTTCCAGCGGGCCTTCCGCCTCACGGTCATCTTCGTCGTGGCCCTCGCCGGCCTCTACGCTGGCTTCGTGCTGTACGACCGAACCGTCCCGGGCGGAACCTCCTCCGCGACCGAGAACGGCATCCTGGTCCTCACCGGTCTGTTTGTCGTTTTCTTGGTCGGCGGAGCTTTCTATACGCTCACTCCGGCACCGCGGTCGATCGAGGTCCGGACGGACGGAGTGACGGTCGTGGGACGCTGGGGTCGACGCCGAGTGCTTCCACCGCTCGAGCGGCTGAACGTCGTCGTCGTTCGTCGGTATCGCGCGGGATGGCTCTCCCAACGCGAGGTGGAGCTGATCGAGCTGTCGGGACCCGGCATCGCCCGGCGGAGCTACGTCGTGGAAGCGAACCTGTTCGCCGGCGCGAACCCGTCGCCGCTGGGCCGGGGCCCGTCCTAGTCGATCAGGTCCTCGAGCTCGCCCGCGACGAGCGTGAGGAGCTGGTCGAGCGACCGGTTCTTGAACTCCGTGATGTGGCCCGTGTCGGTCTCGAGTCGGGCGAGGAACTCATCTCCGTCCCGCACGAACGAAAGCGAAAGGACGTGGCGACGCCCGTCGGGAAGCGGGACCTGAAGCTCAGGCTCGGGCTCCTTCGCTTTGGGCGGCGACGAAGGGGGCGTCCCTCGGCGGGCCGGCGCGCTCGACTTCTTGGGGACCGGGGTTGACCTCTTCGCCGGTTTGCCCGAGGGCTTCTTCCCGCGCACCGGCCGAGCGGGGGGTCGTTTCCCTTTGGTTTTCTGACGGGCCGCGCTGGGCATCGGGAGAACCCTCGAGTCGGGCGCACCAACCCCTCCTATTTATGCCCTTGGTGGGCGAAACGCGCGGTTTCGGCGGCCGGCCGGTGCGGAGGCACCTCTATAGGTCGACCCCCGCCTACCGCGGCCCGAATGGCGACCTCGGCGGCCCCGGGGGGCTTCGCGGCGCGGGATCCCCCGCCGCTACGCACCGAGACCCTGCTGCTGCTCACGGGCCTCGCGCTGCTGCTCGTCTTCCTCGCCCTCGAGCCGTACCTCTCCTACTCGGTGTTCGGGTCGGACTCCGGGGAATACTACCGGTTGACCGTCGACCTCGTCACGACCGGCTCGCTGCCCCACGGGGCCGCGTACGCCGGCTGGGGGTCGGCGTACCCGGACTTTCCCGGGATCTATCTGCTCGCGGGCGGGGCGGCCGGTGCGCTGGGGATCGGGCCGTTCGACGCGCTCACGGTGATCATCCCGGTGGTCGCCGTCCTCTCGGTGTTTCCGCTGTTTCTCTTGTTCCGCCGGCTGTACCCCCACGACACCGTCGCCCTGCTCGCGGCGGCAATCGCCTCGCTTGTCATGCCCCGGCTGTTCTCGATCGCGCACCCGGCTCCCCTCGCCCTCGGCGATTTCCTGTGCGTCGGCGCGCTCTGGATGCTGGTGGAGAGTCGCCGGGACGTCCGGTGGTTCTTGCCGCTATCGCTGACCGGCGGCGCACTCATTGTGACCCACCATCTGTCCTCGTACTTCTTCGTCGTCAGCGCGCTCGGCGGGATCCTCCTGCTCGAGATGTGGAGGCCGGGTCTCTGGAGTCGCCGTTTCCCGACCCGGGAGCTCACGTTCATCGCAGCGTTCATCACCGGAACATTCGCGTTCTGGTTCTACGGCACGACGACGTTCGTTGCGAAGGTACTCGACTTCGCGCTCGGGAGCCGCACCTACATCGGGTTCGGGCTGTTCGAGAGCCTTGGCCTCCTCGCCCTGGTCGTGGCGGCCGTGCTCATCCGGTGGCGGCGTGGACGGCCGCGCTCAACCCGCGCTTGGGTACGGTTGCCGACCGACCGCAGCCTCGCGCGCGACGCTGCGGCGCTCGCGGTCGTGGTCTTCGGGGCGATCGCGGTCGTGCTCGTGGTGCCGGTTCCCGGCACGAGCCAAGTCACCACCCCGCAGGCGATCCTCTGGTTCACTCCGGTGCTCGCCCTCGGGATCCTGTGCGCGGGGAGCCGTCGGTCCCTTTCGCCGTCCCGGCTCGGTCCGTTCGCGCTGACCTGGGTCGGCGCGCTGGGCCTTTCGGCGGGCGCGTTGATCGCGCTCTCGCTTCTCGCCCCCGCGTTTCCGGGAACGCCGTCGCTCGCGGCCGTCTCGTCGACGCTTTCTCCGTATCGTCACGTGGAGTATCTCTTCATCCCGATCGCCCTCCTCGTCGCGGTGTGCGCCGCCCGGCTGGTGACGCGGCTCGGCGACCGGTCCGGTCGTCGGGCGTTCGCGGCCGGTTGCGTCGGCATCACGCTCCTGCTCGCCGCCAACGCGGCGATCGTCTACCCGCCCCAGAACGACTTCGGCGGATTCGAAGAGGGTCTCACGCCCGGGGACGCGGCGCTGTGGATGTGGGTCGGGATCGCCGCGCCCCCGACCTGGGCGGTCGCGACCGACCATCGGCTGAGCTCGATGATCTTCGGCTTTGACGGAAATCCGGCAACGTGGACGACCACGCCGGCACTGTTCACCGGCTCGAACTGGTCGGCGGCGGCGAGCGAGTTACGCAGCTCCGGCACGCCCTACGCCGATCGGCCGATCGCGCTCGTGGCCGTCGACAGCGTGATGTACAGCGGTGTCGCCCTCAACCCCTCCGCCCCGGCGTTCGCCCTGAGCCCCAGCGCGATCGTCTGGTTCCAGGGCCTCCCGTTCGTGCCGCTCTACGAGAACGGGCTGGACGCGGTCTACCTCGTCGACTCCTCGTACTTGCCCGGCGGGTAGCGCTCGAGCGTCCCGTCCGAACGCCAGAGGTAGAGCGGAGCCGTTCCGTCCCGGGCGAGGTCACCGAGCACCCGCTCGGCCCAGGTGAGCTTCGCGAGCTTCTGCTCGTGCGCGACCGGGTCGCTCGGGGCGGTCCGGGAAAAATCGAAGCCCCAGAGCAGGATCCGCTCCGCGCCCAAGTGGTCGGCGAGGAACGCGGCGCGATCTCCGTCGGTGAACCCGCCGACGTTCAGAAGGCCGTTCCGGGGAGGACCGGCCCACGAGCCGACGAGGGCGCCGGGGAACTGGCCGACCCACTCCCGGAGCGCCGACTGGTTGTCCCCGTGAGCATGCACGACGACGACGCTCCCCCGGCGGTTCGCCGCCACCTCCGAGGCCACCGGACCATCGAGGTCCGTGACCACGATCGTGGGAACGAGGCCCGCATCGAGGCAGGTCGCGGTGGCGCCGTCCGCGGCGAGGAGTGCGGGCGATCGCGAGCTCGCGGGAAGACGCCAGAGCGGAGGAGGTCCGGTCCGGGGGGCGAGGCCGATCACGACCGCGGTTCGACCCTCCACGAGCGGCCGTAACCGTGCGAGCGGGTCACCTTTCGCCGAATCGGGCAGCAAGGACTCTAAGAGATCGGCGGCTGCTATCTCCCGCTCGAACGGGAACCCGAACTCCGTCCGGATCTGGTCGTAGCGGGGAGACCACGCGCTGTACTCCACCGGCACCTCGACACTGCGCACTAACGCTTTATAATGACGACCCTGCTCCCACCGAGAGAGGAACTAGCGTGATGCGACCGCTGGCCCAGGAGATCCTGGCGCATCTTCCCGGAGAGCCAAAGCGAACGCCCGAGACCCCGCCGCCGACGAACGACGACGCTGAACTCGAGGCCGTTCTCGCCTCCCTGAAGACGAACATCAAAGTGGTCGGCTGCGGCGGCGGCGGGTGCAACACCATCAATCGCCTCGCGGAGGAAGGACTTCAGGGCGCCGAGATGATCGCGTGCAACACGGACGCCCAACACCTGTTGGCGATCCATGCTCCGCGCAAGATCCTCCTCGGGCGGCGGCTCACCCGCGGGCTCGGCGCCGGGGCGCTCCCCCAGGTCGGAGAGCAGGCGGCGCACGAGGCCGAAGAGGAGCTCAAGAAGACGCTCCAGAACTCGGACATGGTGTTCATCACGCTCGGGCTCGGGGGCGGCACCGGAACCGGATCCGCCCCGGTGGTTGCCCAGTGCGCGAAGGACGCGGGCGGTGGAAACCCCCTCACGATCGCGGTCTGCACGCTCCCGTTCGCTTCGGAGGGTCTCGTCCGCTCCGAGAACGCGATGTGGGGCCTCGAGCGACTTCGCGAGTCGATCGACACCGTGATCACCATCCCGAACGACCGCCTTCTCGAACTCGTACCGCGCCTCCCGATCCAGACCGCGTTCAAGGTCGCCGACTCGGTCCTCGCTCGGGCGATCCGGGGAATCACGGAGATCATCACCCGCCCCGGCCTCGTGAACCTCGATTTCAACGACCTTCGCACGATCATGAAGGGCGGCGGCGTCGCCCTCATCGGGATCGGGGAGTCGGAGAGCGACAACCGCGCGGAGGACGCCGTCCTCGAGGCGATCAACTCTCCTCTCTTGCACGTCGACATCGCGGGCGCGACCGGCGCCCTCATCAACGTCACGGGGGGACCGGACATGACCGTGAGCGAGGCCCAAAAGGCGGCCGAGGTCGTCCAGAAGACTATTAGTCCGACCGCCCGGATCATCTGGGGGGCCGCGGTCGACCCCACGATGCAGAGCACGATCCGGGTCATGCTGGTGGTCACCGGAGTTAAATCCCCGCAGATTTTCGCGGGCGAGTCCAAGGGAGTCGGCCCGACGCGAAAGCCCGGTCCGGACCTGGACGTTGTGCACTAGGTACACCCATGGCGTTCCTCGACCGGGCGCGGCGCGTCCAGGACAACTTCGACAGCCGACTCCGCAACGTCGGCCACGGCAAGTACGGCCGCATCCTGCGCATGGCTCGTCGGCCGACCTCCGAGGAGTACGTGAAGGTGCTCGGGGTGACGTGGCTGGGCGCGGTCCTGATTGGCCTCACCGGGTTCGCGATCTACATCCTCTTCACGCAGGTCGGGCCGTGGCTCTGGTCGAACTATCTGGGTGGCCTTTAGGACCGGGGTTGGCGACGATGGCCAGCGGTGGGAATGACGAGGGCATCGGTCTTCTGTCGGGCGAACCGACGGAGCCGGCCGCCAAGAAGCCGGAGCCGAAGGGAGTCGGGCTGACCCCTTCCGCGGCGCCCGTCGTAGTGCCGACCGCTCCGAAACCCGAAGCCGCGACCGTCCTGTCCCTGAAGGCCGCGGACGACACCTCCCGCGACGTCACCGCGGGCACGGTCACTACGCTCTCGGCCGTGCTCTCGAGCCGGGCCGCCGAACCGATGACCGCGACCGTAACGATCGAGGTCGCGTACACCTCCACCTATCCCGGCGAGGGTGCGGAATGGCCGGTCACCTGGGTCCCGCCCGGCAAGAAGGGCTCGGTCGAGCTGTTCCCCCGCAAGGAGACCGCTCCGATCGCCCTCTCCCCCGGCGCGGGGGTCTCTCTGTCGTTCACGATCACGGCCCCGGTCGGAGTCCGGTACGGCGACCGCGTGGAGGTCCGCCTGGCGGCGACCACGCCCGAGGGGGGGGCCCCGGTGCGTTTGACGCTCGGATGCGTCGCCCGGCAGGCGACGCTCGCGATCAAGACCTCGCGCGGCTACGAACGGGAAGTCGCCGACACGCTGCTCGCGCGAGCCGAGGAGAAGCCGGACGTGGTCTTCTCGCTCCTCGTCCCGTCGTCCCTGCGCGGCTACGTCTTCGCCGAAGGGATGAGCTCGGAGGGGGTCCGCGAGATGCTGAAGGGGATCCGCAAGGCCCGCGGTCTCGTGGAGGGCGAGACGACCCTCAAGGAGGTCGAGCCGCTCCTCGTTCCGAAGATCACGGTCGAAGGCTTCGTCGAAGGCGCCATCGTCGAGCTTATCTCGGGGCCGTTCAAGGGCGAGAAGGCCCGCGTGAAGAAGATCGATCAGGCGAAGGAAGAGATTACGGTCGAACTCATCGAGGCGGTCGTGCCGATTCCGGTCACGGTCCGCGGCGACCACGTGCGCATGCTCGAGAAGGGAGGCGGAAAGAGTGGCGGTTGAGGTGAGCATCCTCGTCGAAGGCGGGAAGGCGGCGGCCGGCGCGACGCTCGGATCCGCGCTCGGCCCGCTCGGTGTCAACGTCGGCCAGGTCGTCGCGAAGATCAACGAACAGACGAAGGAGTTCGCCGGCATGCGCGTCCCGGTGATCGTGCGGGTCGACCCGAACACCCGCGAGTTCACGCTCGTCGTCGGCCGGCCGCCGGTCGCGGCCCTGCTCCTCAAGGAAGCGAAGAAGGAGAAAGGGTCGGGGAAGCCGAAGGGCGAGGTCGTGGGCGACGTTTCGATGGAGGCCGTGCAGCGGATCGCGGAGGCGAAGGGCGACGACCTGCACGGTCGCTCGATCGAGGAGAAGATGAACCAGGTGATCGGCACCTGCGTGTCGCTCGGCCTCTCGGTGGGCGGGGAGGACCCTCGGTCGGTCCTCAAGGGCCGTCTCGCCGCACGGGGTGCGCGATGATGGGACAGCCGGGAGCCCCTCCTCCGGACCTCGCGAACGCCGAGATCGTCGACTACTCGATCCTCGAGGGGGACGGCAAGGTCCGGCTGAAGCTCAAGGACGGCTCGATCGTGGAGGTCCGTCTCGAGATCATGAACATCCTGAGGGCCGGCAACGACCCGAACACGGGCCTTCCGGCGTACATCGTTCAGTCGGCGCCGCTCGTCCGCTTGGTCGAGTGCCCGAAGGAGCTCCGTAAGGCCCCCCTGCGCCCCGGCGCGGGCGGACGCGACGGAAAATCGATCCCCGGCTTCGGCTGAGCCCGGCAGGTCGTCGCGCGCCGTCCTCGCTCGATTAAAAAAAACGAGGCCCCGAGGGATTCCCGGGGCCACGGGTCGCGGTTCTACTGGACGGAGACCTTGACCTCGGATTCCGAAGGGGTCGGGGTCTGCTTCGGAAGGTCGAGTTCGAGGACTCCGTTCACGACCTTGGCGGTCGCGTCCGCGGCCACGACGGCGTCGGGCAGTTCGAGCGCCCGGAAGTAGCCCGAGTACGTCCGCTCGCGGTGAAGGTACTGCTCCTCCTTCTGCTCGGTGTCGCTCGCGCTCTCGCCCCGGATCTCAACGACCGGGCCCCGGATGCGGATGTCGAGCTTCTCCTTCGGGATCCCCGGGATCTCGGCGCGCACTTTGTAGGACTTCCCTGTGTCGGTCACATCGGTCCGCGGGGAACGCAGGGCGCTTTCCCCATCGAACAGCCCGAACGGAGAGATCCCGAACGCCTCCGCGAAGCGGCGACGCACCGCGTCGAACGCTCGGTCAAAATCGGTCCACGGCTCTACCTGGCTCTCGTTCGCTTGGATTTCGTTCGTCATCGATCCACCTCGTGGATTACCGCAAAAGTATGTTATCGTTAGTATAAGAAGATAACTAATCCCTTCCTCGAGGACCGTCGATTCGCCCCCGCTCCGACCGCCCCGAATGCGAGCCCGCGCGAGGGCGGCGTCTCGCGTCCGGCCCACGTCAAAGTCGCTTCACCGCTCGTTCATCATCCCCGGCGCATCCTCTCTGGCCGGGAACTGCGCAGGGCCGGGAAACGCCCCCGGCCGGGCGGAACCCTGAGGAAGGTGGACAACGGGATGATGGTGCAGGCGTTTCCCCCCGCCATCGCCCCAGGGCCTTCCGCTTGGTGAGGGAGCATGGAACCACTCAAGGTCGGCGACCGGGGCATCCTCGAACGGCGGGACTTTCCCTCGCTCTTCCGCGCGCTCCATGCCAACGGCTACGAGGTGGTCGGCCCGACCGTTCGCGACGGCGCGATCGTGTACGACCATCTTTCGGGAGTGGACGACCTTCCGATCGGCTGGACCGACCGCCAAGAGCCGGGGAAGTACCGCCTCGAGCGTCGGACCGACGAGGCGCTCTTCGGTTACACGGTCGGCCCCTTCTCGTGGAAAAAGTTTCTCTTCCCCTCGCGCGAACGGCTCTGGACGGCCACTCGCGATGGCCCTTCGTTCACGGTGGCCGCAGAACGGAACGACGGGCCGCCGCTCGCTTTCTTCGGCATGCGGGCGTGCGAGCTCGCGGGCGTGGCGGTGCAGGACCGAGTCTTCCTCGGAGGTCCCGTGGCCGACCCGGGCTACGCCGCGCGCCGCCGTCGGATCCTGCGCATTGCCGTGCAGTGCGGCCAAGCCGGCGGTACCTGCTTCTGCGTCTCGATGGGAACGGGCCCGGCGGTGCGCTCGGGCGCGGACCTGATCCTGACCGAATTCCTCGAGAAGGGCCGTCACTACTTCCTCGTCGAGGTCGGGTCGCCCGACGGCGCCGGGGTCCTCGCCGACGTGCCGCTCGCGCCCGCGGAGCCGGGCGACTCCGCGCGAGCGGACGAGATCGTCGCCCACACCGCTGCGTCCATGGGTCGATCGATGAACACCGAGGGGATTCACGAAGCGTTGATGTCGCACCTGGAGCACCCCCGCTGGGAGATCGTGGCCCGGCGATGCCTCGCGTGCACGAATTGCACGATGGTCTGCCCCACCTGCTTTTGCAGCAACCAGGAGGAGGTGCCGGAACTGTCTGTGCAGAAGGTTGAACGGTGGCGCCGCTGGGACTCCTGCTTCAACCTGGGTCACACCGAAATGCACGGACAAGCGGTCCGCAAGACGACCCTCTCCCGCTACCGTCAGTGGCTCACGCATAAGCTTGCGACCTGGCAGGACCAGTTCGGTACCTCGGGATGCGTCGGCTGCGGTCGATGCATCACCTGGTGCCCCGTCGGGATCGACCTCACGGAGGAGGTCGCGGCGATCCGGACGGTTCCCACTCCCGCCGCGACCCCGGAAGGAAAGAAATGAGCGCAACTTCGAGCGAAGCGATCGCGGACCGCGCGATGGGCCACCCGTTCTTTGTAGGGATCGACCCGACCTTGATCCATGCCATGCTGGTGAACGCGGAGGAGCGGAACTACGAAGTCGGCCAGATGATCGTCCGGGAGGGACGGCCGGCGGAGGAGTTCTTCCTCGTCTTCGAGGGCAAGATCGCGCTCGAGGTCGGTTCGGCGACCGAGGCCGGCATCACGGTGGAAACGATCGGCCGCGGGGAGATCCTCGGCTGGTCGTGGCTCGTCTCCCCCCACCGCTGGCGCTTCGACGCGCGCGCGATGAAGCCCACCTCCGTGATCGCGATCAAGGCGGCGGCCGCTCGGTACGCCCTCGCGGCCCACCCCGCGTTCGGCTACGGGTTTCTGATGAAGCTCCTGCCGGTGATCGCCGAACGGCTCGAAAACACCCGGGTGCAACTACTGGACATCCATGGACGCTGACACGCTGCATCCCGGAGGGCACTCGCACGGGGCCGGGGAGGGTTCCGCCCACCCGTACGCTCCGCGACCGTTCGTCGTGGAGTCGAGGACCCAGGAGACGGCGGACACGTTCACGCTGCGCCTCGTCGGGCGAACGCCGGGCGACCGTCTTCCGTTCCGGGGAGGACAGTTCAACATGGTCTATGCCTTCGGCGTCGGAGAGTCGGCCATCTCCATCAGTGGGGACCCCGCGCATCCCGAGGAGCTCGTCCACACCGTTCGCGCCGTCGGCAAGGTGACGAACGCGCTCGCGGCGCTCGGGCCCGGGGCCTCGGTCGGGATCCGCGGGCCGTACGGTCGAGGTTGGCCGCTCGATTCGGCCCGGGGCCGAGACGTGGTAATCGTCGCGGGCGGACTCGGACTGCCGCCCCTTCGGCCGATGCTCTACGAGCTGTTCCGCCATCGGGAGGCGTTCGGCCGGGTCGAGATCATCTACGGCGCCCGGACCCCCAAAGACCTCGTCTTCTACGACGAGGTGCAGACCTGGAGGCGGCGCACGGACCTGCGGATCCAAACCACGGTCGACGCCGCCGGGCGCGATTGGTACGGCGACGTGGGCGTGGTGACTACGCGGATTCCCGACGCCCGGTTCGACCCGCCGAACACTTCGGCGTTCGTTTGCGGGCCGGAGATCATGATGAAGCTGACCGCGCAGGCGCTCGTCCAACGGGGCGTACCGGCCGAAGCGACGTGGCTTTCGATGGAGCGGAACATGAAGTGCGCACTCGGATTCTGCGGTCACTGCCAGTACGGGCCTTCGTTCGTCTGTCGGGATGGTCCGGTCCTGCCCTACCGCCTGCTCGCCCCGCTCCTCGCGGTCAAGGAGGTCTAGCGCGATGGCGCCCGCCGCTAAGCCCAAGCTCGGCGTCTTCAAGTTTGCCTCGTGCGACGGCTGCCAACTGTCGGTCCTCGACTGCGAGGACGAGCTCCTCGCCATCGCCGGAGCGGTCGACATCGGAGATTTCCGGGAGGCGTCCCGGGCGGTGCTCGAGGGCCCGTACGACCTTTCGCTCGTCGAGGGGTCGGTGACAACCGCGCACGATGTCGAGCGGATCCGGGAGATCCGGGCGCAGTCGAAGGCCCTCGTGACGATCGGAGCGTGCGCCACCTCCGGGGGCATTCAAGCGCTGCGGAACTTCGCGGACGTGGAGGAGTACCGACGGGTCGTCTACGCTCGCCCCGAGTACATCGCCACGCTCGCGACCTCGACCGCCATCGCCGACCACGTGAAGGTCGACTTCGAACTCCGGGGCTGCCCGATCAGCAAGTTCCAGCTCCTCGAGGCGATCGGCGCGTTCCTTCAAGGACGGGCGCCGAACCTCCCCACCGAGAGCGTCTGCATCGAGTGCAAGCGGCGGGGCAACGTCTGCGTGATGGTCGCCCACGGCACCCCGTGCCTCGGCCCGGTCACGCAGGCGGGCTGTGGGGCGATCTGTCCCGCGTTCAACCGAGGATGCTACGGTTGCTTTGGCCCGCAGGCGACTCCGAACACGAATTCGCTCATCGGTGAGCTCAAGACCCTCGGCATGGCTCCCCCCGCGGTGCAGCGACTGTTCCGTACGTTCAACGCGAACGCGCCCGCGTTCAAGGCGGCGAGCGAGGCCGCGATGGCGGAGGGCGGTGCGCCATGACCGAACGGACGATCAAGGTCGATTATCTCGCCCGCGTGGAAGGCGAGGGCGCCCTCAAAGTCCGGATCCAGGACGACCGGGTCGAGGAAGTCGAACTCAAGATCTTCGAACCCCCGCGATTCTTCGAGGCGTTCCTGAGGGGTCGCTCGTTCGCCGAAGCGCCGGACATCACGGCGCGCATCTGCGGCATCTGCCCGGTGGCGTACCAGATGAGCAGTTGCCACGCGATGGAGCGGGCGCTGGGCATGACGGTGGACGGCCCCACCCGAGAACTTCGTCGCCTGCTCTACTGCGGCGAGTGGATCGAAAGCCACGTGCTGCACATCTACCTCCTGCACGCCCCCGACTTCCTCGGCTATCCGGACGCGATCCAGATGGCCAAGGACTACCCCGAGGCGGTCCAGCACGGGCTCGCGCTCAAGAAGGTCGGCAACTCGCTGATGACGCTCCTTGGGGGGCGCGAGATCCACCCGATCAACGTCCGGGTCGGAGGGTTCTATCGGGCCCCGACCGTCTCCGAGCTGCGCGCGTTCCGTCCGGAGCTCGAGGGCGCGATGCGGCTCGCCGAAGAGACCGTCCGGTTCGCCGCCGACCTCGACTTCCCCGACATCGAGGAGGATTACGAGTTCGTGTCGCTCCGGCACGAACGCGAGTACCCGATGAACGAGGGCGACATCGTCTCGAGCCGCGGCCTCCGCGTCCCGAACGACCGCTGGGACGACGTTTTCGAGGAGCAGCAGGTGCCCCACTCTCACGCGCTGCACTCCGTCCGCAAAGGCGGCGGCTCCTACCTCGTGGGGCCGCTCGCGCGTCTGGCCCTCAACCGCGACCGATTGACCCCACGAGCCGATCAGCTCGCCCGGGAGGTCGGGCTCACCGGCCCCGAACGCAACCCCTATCGGAGCATCGTCGTCCGCGCGGTCGAGGTCGTCTACGCCATCGAAGAGTCCCTGCGAATCATCGATGGCTACCACCGGCCCGAGCGTCCGTCGGTCGAGGTGCCCCCGCTTCGAACTCCCGCGACCGGGGCCGCGACCACCGAGGCACCGAGAGGGATCCTTCACCACCGGTATCGCCTCGGGGCGGGCGGCCTGATCGAGGACGCGAAGATCGTCGCACCGACCTCGCAGAACCAGAAACGGATCGAGGACGACCTCCGCCACCTCGTCGAGCGATCGTTGAGGCTGGACGAGGCCACGCTCACCGACGCCTGTGAACGGGCCATTCGTAACCACGACCCGTGCATCTCCTGCGCGACGCATTTTCTGAAACTGGACCTCTCGCGGGAGTGAGGGGACGATGAGCGGGTCCAGGGCATCCACGAGCTCGCCGCCGGTCCCCCTGCCCCTCGTGATCGGTCTTGGCAACGAGCATCGCCGCGACGACCGCGCCGGATTGGACGTGGCCCGCGCGTTGAGCGACCGGCTCGAGGGCGTCGCCCGCGTCCTGGAGTGCGCCAGTGAGGGGATCGCGCTCCTCGACCTCTGGCGAGGGGCCGACCGGGTCTACGTCGTGGACGCGGTTCAGTCCGGCTCCCCCGCTGGCACGGTCCATCGCCTCGAACCCGAGGACGGCTTCCTTCCCGGATTCCGGACCGGCACGTCCACCCACGGGCTCTCGCTGGCCGAGGCGATCGGCCTCGCGAAAGGGCTCGGATGCCTCCCCCGATCCCTCGTTGTGTACGGCATCGAGGCCGCCGAACTCGACGTCGGCGTCGGTCTCACCGCTCGCGTAGCCGAGGGCGTGGAGGAAGCGACGGAACGCATCTTGGTCGAACTCGGCGTCGGGTCCCCGCCGGTGCGGTGGTCGGTCCCGGAGGGCTCCGTCCATGCATGAGGAGGCGATGTTGCGGGACGTCGTCCGCAAGGCGGAGGAGGTCGCCCGCGCCGAGGGCCCGGCCCGGGTGACACGGGTCCGACTCTGGGTCGGGGCCCGCTCGCACCTCGCAGGGCCCGAGTTGAAGGAGCGCTGGGCGAACGCGGTCCGCGAGACCGTGCTCTCGGGGGCCGAGGTGGAGGTCGAGAGCTCTACCGACCCCACCGACGCGAACGCGGAACGAGTGATCCTGCGCAGTCTGGATGTGGATACGGGAGAGGGAACCCGATGAGCGAACTACGAACAACCTTCGGCAACTCAGCGCGCGACCGCGGGACGAATTCTTTGCCGGTACCCGGCACGCTCATGGGGTGGTCGGCTTTGGCGGCGGCCGAGTTGCCCGCTTCCGAGGAGGTTCGCCCATGTGCTTGACCACGCCCGGTCAGATTCTGCGGGTTGACTCTCCGTCTCCGGAGCTTCGGCTCGCCGAGGTCGATTTCGGGGTTGCGGTTCGATCCGTCAATCTCGTTTTCACTCCGGAAGCCACGGTCGGTGACTTCGTCATCGTACACGCCGGCTTCGCGACCCGCCGGTTGAGCGAGGAGGAGGCGCGGGAAGCGCTCGCGTACGCGCGCGAACTCGCCGCGATCTCGAACCCGAGTCCCGCACCGGCTCCGTCGGAGGCCTCCCCATGAGCGACCGGGCGTCCTGGGTCGGGCCGGGCCTCCTCCTCGTCCTCGCGACCGCCTTCATCAGCGGCGTGTCCACCTTCGTGAACGCCTTCGCGGTACAAGGGACCAGCTCGGACGCGTTCGTCACGGTCCGGAATGTCGTCGTCGCCGCGGCGTTCGTGCCCGTCGCGCTCGTGGCCACGCGCTGGCTCCGGTCTCCCGCGCTACGCGCCGTGGACTGGGGCCGGCTCGTCGTGATCGGGCTGATCGGCGGCGCGATCCCGTTCCTCTTGTTCTTCCACGGACTCCAGATCGCCACGAAGGCGGGCGGAGCCGCGACCGCCTCGTTCGGGTACCGCACGCTGTTCCTCTGGGCGACCGTGTTCGGCGTCGTCTTCCTGCACGAGAAATTCCACTGGAGGGTCGCTCTGGGTGCGGCACTCCTGCTCATCGGGAGCGCGCTCATGCTGTCGCTCACCTCGCCGATCTGGACCGACGGGACCGGTTACGTACTCGCGGCCACGGTGCTCTGGGCAGCGGAGTACACGATCTCGAAGCGCGCCCTCCGTGACCTCCCTTCGGCGACGGTCGTGCTCGGTCGCATGGGATTCGGGGCCATCTTCCTCGTGGCGTACCTGTCGCTCACCGTTCAGTGGGGTACGGTCGCTGGGTTCACCGGCGCGCAGTGGGCCTGGGTGGGCATCAGCGCGGCGCTGCTCGGAGCGTTCGTGGCGAGCTTCTACCCGGGATTGAAGCGGGTCGAGCTGGGGACCGCGAGCTCGGTGCTCGTCCTCGGCTTCCCGGTCACTCTCGCACTCTCCGCGCTGATCCAGGGGAGCGTTTTCACCCTCACCGAGGCGGCGGGAGCCCTCGCGGTGGTCGCAGGAGTCGGAATCGTGGTGGGACTTGCCCAGCTGCGCGACGCGTGGACGTTCCTGAGGCGGATCTCCCGCCCGCAGGCGGATCTTCTCTGAGATGGACGGCGTTGCGCTCTGCGCCCGGTTCAGCATCGCGACGAACCGGCTCCAGTACTGTGGACCGAGCGACGCCGAGCCGATTCTCTACCGCGCCATCACCGAGAACGCCGGACTCGACCGAGCCCGGGATGCGCTCCGGCGGTTCGAGGCCCTGAATCCGTATCTGGAGGCGATCGCGGCGAAGCACGGCCTCGACCCGTTCGACGAGCGGGTGGTCGAAGCGTACTGGGTCGGGAACGAACTCCTCGACGCGTTCGACCGAGACGATTTCCGGCGG
The DNA here is from genome assembly GCA_030039915.1 of Thermoplasmata archaeon. The sequence goes on from JASHUP010000147.1 coordinate 15,267, forward strand.
CTGCTCGAGTCGCTCGTCCGTCGGGGCCTGCCGCGATCGACCGCCGAACGGCTTCGGTCGCTCCTGCCCGAACACCCCCTCCCGCACCATGTCTTTCACGTTGCGTTCGTTGGAGTGGGCGAAGTGACGGGCCACGTGGAAACGACGCTCGCGAACATGGAAGCGTGCCGACCCGCGTGGGCGGAGGTTACCCGGGTCGAGGCGGCCACGATCGAGGTCCGCGGGCCGACGTTGAGACTCGAGCGGGGAGGGCTTACGCTCGAGCGCGAACTCGTTCGCTCCCTGACCTACGACCCGAGGATGCTGCCCGAGGTCGGGCGCGGCGACTCGGTCGTGGTTCACTGGGGCTTGCCCGGGCTCGTCCTCACCACGAGCCAGGCTCGAGCGCTCGCCGACTATTCTCGCCGCTCTCTCCAGGCCGCGAGTGCGGCGCTGCCGAACCTCACCTCCCTCGGCGAACGCCATCGCGCGGGGTAAATCGGGCCGCGAGCCGCAACCCCTTTACGGGGTACCCGCGTGGGCACGTCGTGGTCGACGTCCAGGAGACCCCGGCGGTTCCGCCCACTGACTACGGCGGTGATCCCCGGGTCGGCTACTTCCTCGCCGGCGGGCTCCTGATCGCCGTCGGTTGGGCGTTCGCGGTCGGACTCAACCTGCTGCTCCATTCGTACGCCGGGAGCGGCGGGATGTCGCTCTTCGGCCATCGGATCACTTCGACGCTGGGAGCCTACGCGTGGGCCACGCTCGCCTTCGGGCTGTTCACCGGCGCGATGGGGGTCGTCCTGATCGCGCTCGGACGCGTCTCCCCGAAGGGGCCGTTTGTCCTGCCGGGGTACGACTACTGAATCCGACCGGCCCTCGCCGAGGGACGGTGCACCCGACGGGACGGAGGGGGACGGGCCTCCACGGGACTTCGAGCGTGCTTCTGGACCTGAAGGCAGTCGGAACAGGTGCGCTCGTCCGAGTCGAGGCAGTTGCGACAGAACGTCCGTCCGCACATCGTACACCCGAGCGAAGCGGGCGCCCCGCATCGCGCACAGACCCCGACGAGCACGTTCGGTCCCTCCCGGCGGAACCGCTCAGTCGAGGATATGACTCGTTTTAAGCCCTTCGACGAACCCCGCGGCGAACTCAGCCTTCGTCACGTAGTCCGCCGCGCGCCGCGCCCGCGGACTCGCCGAGCCGAAGCTCACTCCGAATCCCGCCGCCCTGAGCATCGCGACGTCGTTGTCGCCGTCGCCGAGCACCACGCACTGCGCGGGCGTGAGGCCGAGGTATCGGAGAGCCCGCCGGAGCGCGGGGAGCTTTCCCCCGCCCGGCGGCATGAGGTGGACGGCGTAACCGGTCGATTCCACCGTGACCGGGCTCCTTCGGAGCGCACGGCGGACCGCGGCCACCGAGACGTTCGGCTCCAGCGCAACCTCGCTCACGCGCCAACGGTCCGTGAACAGTCGACGGACCGGGAGACCCGCCGCGCGCAGGTCCCGGTACGCGGCGAGCGCCACCCGGCGGTCGGTCAACTGCTCCACGACGTCACGTCCTCTCCCGTCCCGGTGATAGAGGATCCCCCCGTTCTCCGCGACGATCGGCCCGGAAAGCCCGAGGAAACGGTAGAGCGCGAGCGCGATCGGGAGGACGTTTCCGGTGGCGAGGACGACCGGGATCCTCCGGTCCTCGAGTCCCCGCACGACGTCGACCGCTCGAGGGTCGAGCCGCCGGCTCGCGTCGGTGAGCGTCCCGTCCACGTCGGACACGACCGCCCGGAGCTTCGACCGGTCGAAGTCGGCGCGCCGTCGGGAAGCGGTACCCAGGGGAACCCCGCTCACGGTTTGTTCGTCCCGGCGGTAGCGAGGACGCGGGCGATCTCCGCGCGCAGCACTTCCGCGATCTCCCGGCCGTCCCTCCGCCCGCGGACTTCCCGCATCACGTCTCCCATGAGGGCGGAGAATGCGGCTTCTCCACGGGCTCGGACCATCTCTGCGTTCGCCCCGACGACCGCACGAACGAGCTCGAGAAGCTCTTCCTTCGAGAACTCGGAGAGTCCCGCGCGCTCCACCGCTTCGGAGAGACTCGGTGCGCCCGATGCGAGCGCGACGAGCACGGGCGGAATACCCTCCTTCCCGATCCGTCCGGACTCCGTCGCGCGCAGCAGCTCGCCCAGCAGTTCGGTCGTCGGTTCGAACGGGGGAGCGTCGGCCGATTCTCGGGGAACCGCCGGGAGGTCCTGGTTCAGGAGGCGGGCCACGAGGCCGGCGGAGTGCCCGGCCCCCGTCAGCGCCTCGAACGGCTCGAGGCGGTCGCCGTAGACGAGTTGCCGGACGACCTCGTCCGGTAAGCGGTGGGTCCGGGCGAGTCGCTGCCTCAGTTCCTCGGGCCGCTCGGGGAGCGCCGCGGCCAGGCGAGCGAGTCGCTCCCCCGTGATCGGAATCGGGGGAATGTCCGTCTCGGGATACATGCGGTCCCGGCCGGGGAGCGGGCGGGAGTAGCGGGTGCCTCCGTCCGGAAGGGGGTCACGGGTCTCGCCGGGGACTCCGTCGAGCGCAGCCCGAGCCCTCCGGGCCACGCGGGCGAGCGCCTCGTCGGCTCGCTCTCGGGAGCGGTCCGTGACGAGGACGAACGCGTCAGGCTCGGCAAGCTTGAGCCGCTGCCGCACCTCCGTGACGATCGCTTCCGTTACGCCGTACGCGGGGAGCTCGTCGGAATGGACCAGCCCCCGAAGCCCGGCCGACCGGGCGTAATCGGCGAGCTCACGGCCAAGACGTTCGTCGCTGGCGGGGGGCGATCGCAAGCTTCCGGAGAACCCCGGCAGCGCGATCGCGAGCACGACCTGTCCGCCCCGACCCGCACCAGAGAACGGACCCGTCCCGATTTCTCGGAAGAGCTCCGTGAGGTCGAGGGGAGGATCATCGGGGACCCGGGCGGGGCGCGCTCGGAGTTCGTCCCGGAGTCGCAGGAGGTACTCCTGACGAGCGACCTCCCGCTCC
>JASHUP010000148.1 GCA_030039915.1 Thermoplasmata archaeon
TCGTCCTTCGGCGGCAGTATCGACGTCCCGACCGGTCCGCGAACGATCTTGAGTCGGGCGGAGTCCTCGCCGGGCACCTTGAGCTCGGAGAGCGCGACGAGCGCCTGGAACGCGGATTGCGCGTAGTTGACGGTCGTCTTCGTGTGCCCGTCCGTGAACCCCCAGGCGTCCGTGATCCCCGCGAACCGAAGGATCGGCTTCGCGACATCCCCGACAGCGAGGCCGACTCCCCGCGGAGCGGGCTTGAACGTGACCACGACGGACCCGGCGCGGCCCTGCACCTGGAACGGAAGCGTGTGCGCGCGGCCGCAGCCGCACTCCCAACTGCCGCACCCGCGGAAAACCTCGACGATCTCGAGCTTGGCCCGGTCGATGGCCCGCCGGATCGTTGGCCCGACCTCGCGGCCCTTGGCCCGTCCGAGGCCGACGAACCCGTCGCCGTTGCCGACGACGACCGTGACGGCGAACTTGAACCGTCGGCCGGAGTCGGTCATCCGCTGGACCATGTTGACGTCCAGCACCTCGTCGTGCAGCCCCGGGAGCAACTTGTCGACGATCTGGGGTTCGCGCAACGGGAGGCCGCTCTCGAGCGCGCCGCTCATCGTCGTGATCTCGTCCGAAGCGACCCGTCGGCCGAGCTCGGTCTTCGGAACCCACGGCGGGGGCGCCGCCGGGCTGCCGGGGCCTGAGGGACCGGCGCGCATCGAGGGGCCGATCGACGCGCCGCTCACGGCTTCGCCTCCGGTCGGCTCGCCAAGTTGGGGAGCTTCAGTTTGTACGCCTCGAGCGGCTGCGGCAGCGGTTTCGGCAGGTGCGAGCCGTTCAACCGATCCACGCTCGGGAACCCGCCCTCTCCGTGCGGGACCTCGACGCCCGCGTCGAGCAGTCCTTTGAGGGCGGCCGCAAGGCGTCCTCCGACGGTCGGGTGACGGAGGCCGGTGTCGAGGACGGCTTCCTCCGCGCCGGCCGACTTCGAGCGGAGTCCCGCGAGGTACGCGGTGAGATACGCCGCCGGGGTCGACGAGAGACTCGAGGGTGGGAATCCGAGCGACCCGAGCTCTTGGCTCTCGGCCGTCGCGACCACCCGGTCGCCGGCGGGGTCGAACCGGACGATCGACACCCGAACCCGTCGGTCGGAGAATCGAACGACCGCACGCGCCGTTCCGGACTTGAGGAGGCGAAGACGGACCCGGTAGTCGGTCTTGCCCTCCCGACGGCGGCGGAAGTGGACCCGATAGCGCGGACCGGTGCTCACGACGACCCCTCCTTGAGGTGGCCCGCGAGACGCAGGTTGACGATAAGGTGCGCGCGGCTGCGGAACATTCCGCCCTTCGCGCGACGGTAGAACTCCCGATACACGGAGGGGGGGATCTTTCGGGTCGCGCGGAGCTCCTGGAGGAGCTTTCGCTGCGCCCGGATCCGCCGCATCCAGCGCTCCTTGCGCGGGACGCGCGAGGAAGGAGTGCCGCGGCGGGAACCGGGTCCGGAGTGGCGACCCTGGTCGACCTCGTGGGCGTGGCGCTTCGCCCGCACCCGGGAGACGCCGCGGATCGGCGCACGCCGGATCACCCCGGCCTTGATCGCGCTCCGTACATCGGACCGCGTGACCGCGTCCGCGAGCTCCTCCTGGCTCGCGGGGTCGATCCAGACGCGACCCTCGCCGCACTTGAGCAACGAGGCGGCCAGCCTCCGTTGGTTCGCGAGGTCCGGCATCCGCGCTACGCCTCCTGTTCCGACTTGACGATGGGGTTCAGCACGCGGATCCCGAGCTTGCGCGCGGTCTCCTCGAGAACGAGGCGGCGGCGCGTCCCGACCGTCCGGGCGATGATCGCGGCCTCGAGGTGGGCGTTCATCCCGGTGAGGTCGTCGGGCGTGCGAACGAGGACCGGTCGGAATCCGCTCGGGACCAGGCCCCGGACCTTGGCCGGCGACCGGTAGCCGACCCGGACCACCTTCGGCCGGTATCCGTAGTGACGGCGCTGCTTCGACTGGAGACCCCGCGGGCGACGCCAGGTGCCGTCTCGGCCGATCCGGTAGTATCGATACCGCGCTTGCCGGCCGAAGATCGGCCGACGTCGGTCGATCTGCCCGCGCGCGCGGAGAAGCCTGCGCTGACCCGCGGGCAGCTCGGCCCGTCGGGGCGTGCGGGGTGTCTCGGAACGATCCTCCTCGGGCTTGGGAGCCGGGGCTTCCTCCTTCGGGGCCGGCTTCGACCGGCGGCGCGGCGGGGACTTGCGCGGGGCTTCCTCCGCCGCCTCCGACTTCGCGGCCGTGGCCTCTTCCGCCATCAGCTGGCCTCCTTCAGATGGGCCCGTTCGACGAGGTAGATTCCGTCCTGGAACACCCGGGGATCGTACTCGCGGATGTGACTCGCGCGCTCGATGTTGGCCGCGCTCTGGCCGACCTGCTCGATGTCGTGTCCGGAGATGATGACGAACTCCCCGTCGACGCGGGCCGTCGTTCCGGGCACGAGGTCGGAGGAGCGCGGGTGCTTCTCGCCGAGGAAGTTCTCGATGAGGATGTGGTTCTCCTTCACCTGGACCTTCATCGGGAAGTGCGCGGCGACGACCTTGAGACGCGCCTCCACTCCGAGCGTGAGCGAACCGGAAAGGTTCCGAAGGTGGGCGGCCCAGGTCTTGAGCAGGGCCTGCGAGCGCTTGCGGTGCGCGGGAATGCGCAACGCGAGCGTCGCGACCCCCTTCTCGGTCGTCAGGTGAAGTGCGTCCGACGGGAAGGGGCGTTCGACCGAGCCGAGCGGCCCCTTGGCGACCAGCCGGCGGCCGTGCAGGACGAAGGAGACGCCCTTCGGCACCTCGACCGTGTCGTGGCTGCGGTCCGGCTCAGTAGACATAGGCGAGCAACCGACCTCCGATCTTGAGCTCCCGCGCTTGCTGGTGGGAGAGGACGCCGCGGTTCGTGGAGAGGACGAGGATGCCGAAGTCCTGAGCGGGCAGGAACCGCGACTCGAATCGCTCGAGCCCGTCGAAGGCGACCGCGAGACGGGGCTTGATCACGCCGCAGTAGTTGATCCGGCGGCCGAGCGAGACGTCGTACTTTCCACCCCGACCGGTCGGGACGAAGGTGAACTCCTCGATGTAGTGATGCTCGCGGAAGATGCGCAGCACTTCGGCGATGAGCTTGGACGTCGGGGCGATCTCGACGCGGGGTTTGCCGTCGCGGTCGGCGTGGCGGAGCGTCACGAGCGCATCGTTCAGTAGGTCCATCTGCATCGTGCCGCCCTCCTACTGGTACTTCCTGAAGCCGAGGTCCATCGCCACCTCGCGAAAGCATTGGCGGCAGAGGTGGAGGCCGTAGCGGCGGACGATGCCCCGCTTTCGGTCGCAGCGCAGGCACCCGTCCTTGCGCCCGAAATTCTTCTTGGGCTCACTCAAGGATCGTCACCCCCAGCTGCGCGACGAGGAACGCGCGGGTCTCCTCGCGCGTGGAGCGGAGGGACTTCGGGAGGGGTCGCGCCTGGAGACGCCGGTTGCGGATCCGGTGGCCCGTACGGCCCATCTCGACCGCGATGTCCATCCCGTGGATGCCGATCGCCGGGTCGTACTTCATTCCGGAGAAGTCGGTGTAATCCGCGATCCCGAACGAAAAATTCCCGTTCCGGTCGATCGAATCGATGTCGAACTGCCGATCGCGGGCCTCGAAGGCCCGCTGGAGGAACTCGAGCGCGGCGTCGCCGCGCAGGGTGACCTTCGCTCCGATCTCCTGGCCCTGCCGAATGCCAAAATCGCGGTTGGTGGAGTGGGACCGGGTCGCGACCGGCTTCTGGCGGGTGACCATCTGAAGGACCTTCTCGGCCTTCGTGCGCGGATCTCCCGATTCGCCGACGCCGGCGTTCACGACGACCTTGATGACGCGCACGACGCGGTGCGGATTGCTCCGGCCGGGGGTCGAGGATGTTTCTCCGGCGACGGAGGAGGGGGCCGCGCTCATCGGTCGACTCCTTCCGCGAGCGTGACCTCGGGAACCGTCTGACCGACGACGTAGACGTACTCCTTGACGGTCGAGAACCCTTCCTTGAAATGGACGAGGTTCGCCTGCGAGGAGTTCCGGACCTCGACCCGCTCCACGCGGGCGAGCTCGCCGACATGGGAGCCGCCGGCGACGTAGGCGAGCGCGCCGGGAGCGAGCGGAATGTGCTCGACGACCTTTTGGCCGGGGAGCGAGATCTTGACGGAGTCACCGACCCGATACGGGGTGGACGCGGCGACGAGCAGGTTCCGTCCATCGTGGAGCGTCACCTCGACCCGGCCGCCGGTGACCGCGTGCTTGAATCGGACCCTTCCGATCTTGAGCGCGGCCTCGGTCGACGGGATCGTGACCAGGGTCAGTTTTCCCCGGCGGTTCTTGACGATCCGGTAGTGCGCGTCGAGGGGAGCAGCGAGGGAGAGCGTGTCCATCAAGCCGAGTCCGCGGGAGAGGTCGCGGGCGACCTTCCCGTCGACCTTCACGGCCCCCGTTCGCAGCAGGATGCGCGCCTCCCGCGCGCTCGCGACGATATGCCGGAGGTCCCGAAGGACCAAGAGCAGCGGGATCGACTGGTCCTGCGCATGGGGTCCGGGGGCCGGACGCTTCAGCCACTTCGTCCCCTTGCGCGGAACCGTCCAGCTCCGCGGGGCCGCCCGTCGCTTGAGTCGGAACGTCATTCCTCCTCCTTCGCGGCCGGCTTCGACCGGCTCCGGCTCGCGGCCGGCGCCGGGGCGGGGGGGCTCTCGGCGGTCTCCTCGTCCTCGTCCTCCGATTCCTCGGCGGGTGCGGCGGGCGGAGCGGCTTCCGTCCCGGCGGTCGGCGGAGGGGCTTCGGAGGACTCCTCCGTCTCCTCGGGGGTTTCGCCGCGCTCCTCGGGCGTCACGTCTTCGTCCCGAATGCGCAGGTCCCGTCGGCGCCAGGCGTCCGAAAGGTTGAGCCGCGTGATGACGAGATGGCTTGTCCTCAGCGCGAGCGGCTTCAGCTTCTCGTCGGCCATCTTGAGCGTGACGTTGTCGAGCGTGACGGAGTAGTCGCGTCGGTTGACCTTCGCGACGCGCTCCTCGCGGCCGACGAAGCTCCCCGACAGCACCCGAACGGTGTCGCCCTTGCGAATCGGCGCCGCCCGGCGATGGAACCGCGCCTTGAGCTCGCGCGAGAGCGGCACGGTCATCCGGACCCGCCGCTCGAACGTGTGCGCGGTGTAGAGCGCCTTTCGCTGGCGGCGGGGAGAATGCGGAGAAGCGGACATGCGAATGGTCCTCCTACAGAATGATCGAGGACGCGGCGGCGATCCGCGGCCACCGCTCGGCGGCCTCCTTCGCCACCGGTCCCTTGATCTGCGAGCCCTTGATCTCACCGGTCTCCGTCGTGATGACGGCGGCGTTGTCCTCGAACTGGACGCGCGTCCCGTCGGCCCGCCGGAACGGAGAGCGAGCGCGCACGATCACGGCGTGCAGCACCTGACGGCGCATCTCGGGCGTGCCCTTCTTCACGGAGACAATGATGAGGTCGGCGATGCCCGCCCGCGGGTAGCGGCGGTGGGTGCCGTGCCAGTTGCGCACGGCGATGATCTCGACGATCTTCGCGCCGGTGTTGTCGACGCACTCGAGCCTCGCCCCTTTGGGGAGCGATCGGCCCCGCCGGCCCGCGAGACCCTTCATGGAGCCTCCGCGGGGGTCGCGGGAGCGGTCTCGGCCGGGACCGGCTCCTCACCCTTCACCCGGCGCGCCGCTTCGCCGAGGTCCTCGACGATGCAGAACGAGACGAGCTTCGACAGCGGTCGGGTCTCGGCGATGCGGACCCGGTGGCCCACCGGAACGTTGAGGCAGGGGGGCGCATGCGCCAGGTACCGGCGCCGGCGCTTCTCGTACCGCTCGAACTTGGCCACGTAGTGAAGGAGCGTCCGTTCCACGACCGCGGTCCGCTGCATCCCGGTGGAGACCACGGTTCCCTCGAGCACCTGGCCCCGCACCGGGAGGCGGCCGTGGAACGGACAGTGCCGATCGTCGCACCGCGCCTTCGGGGCTCGCACGTCGAGGCCGATGTCGCGCGCCCGGCGAGCGTGCGTCGTGCGCGGTGGTGTCATGCTGACCTCCGAGAGCCGCCCGTCAGCAGGCGCTTCGTGCGGTCCTCGGGCCGCACGCGTAGGACGTCCCCTCTTAACGGTAACTCTCGCGATGCGAACGCGATCGTCCCTTCGAGCCCCGCCTTCGGGAGGCGCACCGTGCGCGAGGAGCCGGCCAGTCGAACGGTGATGGTGGAGAGAGATTCGTCGACGAGGGTGCCCGAGATCGGGACGCGGTGGCCCGACGCCGCGGGGATCTGGACCGATGCGCCCAGAATCTCGCCGGCGAGAGCCTCGCGCTCGACGCGGGAGAGGCTGGTAAGGGCGTAGGAACTCTTCGGCATCGGCTCACCTACGCGCCTCCTCCGACCGGCGACTCTCTCGAGAGACGCGGGCGCGTTCGTTGAGGACCGTGAGCGCTCGGGCGACGTTGGTCCGGAGCGCGCGCATCCGGCCCGGACTCGGCGGCGCGCCGCCCATCGCCGCCACTCCGCGTTCCCGCAGGAGCAGGTTCTCGTCGTCGGCGATCCGGCGCTGGAGGTCCTCGTCCGACAGCTCGCGCAGGTCCTTCATTCGCTGGAGCGTCATGGCTCGTTCGGCGCCTCCACTTCGGGACCGGGGAGCGCCGTGACCGCGTCCTCGAGCGGCGGGAGTTCGACCGGTACCGGTTTCGGCCGGTCGGCGACACCCTTCACGACGATCTCGTCCGGGAGCTTCGCGGTCGGACGCATGATCCAGACATTGACGCCGATCGCGCCCGGTTTGAGTCGGGCCTGATAGAACCCCTTGTCGATCCACAGGTGGACCGCTTCGCCGCAGTATTTGATCGTCCCGGCCTTGAACCGCTCCGTCCGGTGCCGCTCCCCGGTGAGCTTTCCCGAGAGAATGACCTGGCAGCCGCGCGCTCCGGCCTCCATGATCCGGCGGACCGTCGAGTGCCCGGCGCGCCGGAAGTGCCAGCCGCGTTCGAGCGTCGACGCGAGCTTCTCGCTCATCAGCTGCGCGTTGAGACTCGGCGCGCGCTCCTCCTGCACCTCGATCTGCGGGTTGTCGAGCTGGAAGCGGGCGTGGATGTCCTCGGTGAGCCGCTTGATGAGCTCGCCGCGGTGGCCGATCAGGATCCCGGGGCGTTCGCAGATGAGCGTCACGCGGGTGCCCATCGGGGTCCGCGTGATATCGAGTCCGCCAAAGCCGGCGCGCGCACTCTCCTGGACCAGGTAATCCTTGAGCAGGACCCGGCGCATCTGCTCCTGGATCACCTTGCGCTCGGCGCTCATTCGTCCTCCTTCTTCTCCGCCAGCACGATCTCGATGTGCGTGGTCTGCTCGTTCCACGCCGTCGCACGCCCGTGGGCCCGCGGCATGCTCGCCTTGCGGATCCGGCCCCGGCTGCTGGCCGCGATCTTCACGAAGAGCCGGTCGACGTCCATCCCTTCGTACTCCGCGTTCTCCCGCGCGTTCTCGAGGATCTTCAGTACGTTCTGCGCGACCTTCTTGGCGTAGCGACCGGGACCGGTGCCGCTGTGGTGGGCGGTCTCCTGGTTGTACCGGCGGAACGGGATCGCGTGGCGGAGGGCGATGGCGTCCTCGAGGACCGTCGTCGCGCGCTCGACCGGAAGCCCGCGGATGGCGTTCAGGACCTCGTACGTCTTCTTCGGGGAGATCGGAAGCTCGACCCCGCGCGCGCGGGCGACGCTCACCCCCGATTCGGTCCGGTACGTGTACCCGCGCATCGATCGATCTCCCTCACTTCAACGGCATGAATTTCGAGGAGCGCGTCGCGCCGACCCCCGGCCCCGAGTGCTTTTCGAAGCGGCGGGTGAGCGAGAACTCGCCGAAGTAGTGGCCGATCATCTCGGGCCGGACCTCGATCTCCTTGAACTCCTTCCCGTTGTGGACCGCCACGTGGCGGCCGACATGCTCGGGAAGCACGAGCGCGTCGCGACAATGCGTGCGCACGAGCTTCTCGGGCGGCGTGGCCCGCATCGCTTCGAAAAATCGAGTCGTTTCGGCGTTGAAGCCACGACGGATCGACCGTCGCGCGCGCGCCGTCAGGATCTTGGTGAGCTCTTCGAGATTCATCGCGCGGAGCTCGGGGAGCGTCTTCCCTCGGAGGGTGAACTCCCGCTTTCGGCGGGCCTCGACCTTCTTCGCCCGACGGCCCTTCGGCATGGCTAACGGCCCCTCCCTTCGCGCAACTGGCGTTTCTTGCGAGCGGACCGGGAGAACCGCCCGACCTTCGCCCCCGGCCACGTTCCGCTCGACACCGTGCTCGGTCGACCGACGTGCTGGTGCGCCCCACCCCCGAACGGGTGGTTGACGGGGTTCATCGCGACGCCGCGGACCTTGAACGCGGCGCGAGCGAGTGAACGGGTCGCCCAGACCTTCTTTCCTGCCTTGATGATCGGTCGCTCCTTGCGGCCGCCCCCACCGACCGCACCGACCTGCGCCCGGCACGTCGCGAGGAACTGCTTGAACGCTCCCGAGGGGAGCTGCACCGTGACTTCCGAGCCCGAGTGGGCCGTCACGAGCGCGCTCGTCCCGGCCGCGCGAACGAGGCGACCGCCGTCGAACGGCTTCACCTCGAGGTTCGAGACGAGCGTTCCGTCGGGGATGTTCCCGAGCGGCAGGATCGACCCCCGGTCGACTTTTCCCTCCTGGAACGCGACCGTATCGCCGGTCGCGAGCCCGGCGGTGGCGAGGACCCGAACGGTCGTCCCCTCGGGTCCGGCCACCTCGGCGACCGGGGCCGTCCGTCCCGGTTCGGGGACGATGGCGACGACCGTGCCCTCCCCGACGATCGTGGGGGCGGGGTGGTAGACGGCGCCGTGATGGCGATGACTGGGAGACCGGTACGTTCCGGTGCCGCTGCCGCGCCGCCGAGAGATGATGCGCTTTCCCATCAGAACACTCCCGCCCGGCCGCCGATGTCCTCAGCGGAGAACTCCTTCGTGAATCGGACCGTCGCGATCTTACCGACCCGCACGATCTTGACGGTGACCTTCGCCACCTTGCATTGATAGGTGGATTCGACCGCGCTGCGGATCTCGGCCCGGCTCGCCCGTCGGTCGACGACGAACTCGAGCTTGTTCTGCCGCTCCATTTCGTCCATCGACTTTTCGGTCACGTAGGCGTGCAGGATGATGCGGTGGCGCAGGCTCGTCATGGGGCCACCTCTCCGAGGCGCTCGCGCAGCGACTCGACGGCCGCGCGGGAGAAGAGCGTGAGGCGCCCGGCCGCCCCGCCGGGAGCGAGGTCCTCGGTGGCGAGACGACGCGCCGGAACCACCTCCACGCCCGCGAGGTTGCGGAACCCGAGCGCCTTCCCGGGGCCGCTCGTCACGACCAGCAAACTTCGCGGAGTACGGCGGACGCGACCGCGGCGACGAGCCCGGCCGGACGACGTCAGATGCGTGCCCTCCCGGGCTCGTTCCACGTCGTTCCAGAGCTTCAGCCGTTCGAGCAGAACCTGCGCATCGCGCGTGTGGACGATCTCTTCGACCAGATCCTCGAGGACGACCGGAAGGTGAAGGGCGGGCGGCACCGAGTGCCCGCGTCCGACCGCGAGCTTCGGCTCGCGCGTCGCCGCAAGCGCCGAGGCGAACGCGAGCCGGCGCTCCTTGCGATTGATCTTCTTCTCCCAAATTCGCTCGACCCGCGGCGGGTGCGCCGGGCGACCGCCGACCGTGTTCGGAGCTTGCGCCCCTCGCATCGAGTCCATGAGCCTCGGCGTGCGCGCGACGCCCCGTCCCTTTCCGGACCACTCGACCGAGTGGCGGAGACCCGCGGTCGGGCTCGTTCCGTACGGCTGACGCCGGTGCGACTGAGCCGCCACCACGGCCCGGTGGATGAGGTCGGGTCGGATCGGGGCGGAGAAGGCGAGCGGAAGCGCGAGGACCGAGCCGGGTTTCCCGTCGAGCCCCACCAGGTGCACCCGGTGGTGCGGCGCGGCGCGCTCGGAGACGTCGGGCGGGGCGCCCGGCACTTCGGGAGGCGTCATGCTCCCTGCTTCGATCGCGTGCTGAAGTAGCGCAGGTCGACCTTCTCGACCGCGGAGATATGGCTCCGCATCGGCGCGCGGAAGCGAAGAAGGCGCTTCGCGGGACCGGGCAGCGAGCCGTGCAGGACGATGCACGAGCTCTGGACCTCCCCGTAGTGCGGAAACCCGCCGGCGGGAGTGATCGGATCGACCCTCGGGTCCCGGACGATCTTGAGGACGCGCATATTGAACTGCGTCCGTCGGTGATAGCCCTGCTGACCCGCCTGGGGAATCCGGTAGCTCACGAAGCTCGGATTGTGCGGGCCGAGCGTGCCGATCATGCGCCGGTGCTTCGAATTCTTCCGGGGCTGGAGTTTCACGCCCCAGCGTTGGATGTGACCCTGGAAACCGAATCCCTTCGTGACCCCGATGACATCCAGGAACTCTCCTTCCTTCGTGAGGCGGTCCGCCGGAATCTCCTGCCCGAGATGCTGGAGCGCGAAGGCTCGCCGCTCGTCGAACTTCTCGCCGGCCACGCGGACCTCGAACAAGGTCGGGGCCTTCGAGCCGATTCCGGTGATGAGATGGGGTTGGGTGTGGGCGATCAGCCGGACCTCGTCGCCCGCGGTCGTTCCAAACGCCTCGAGGGCCGCCGCCGGGCTTGCGGGGTGGTTCGGGATGCGTCGGAGGAGTTCCTCCGAGAGGCCACCCGCCCAGACCTCCGAGACGACCCGCGACCCGTAGGGGTGCCGCGCGTAGACGCGGGCGCCCACCACGCGGAGCGGGGGGACCTCGACCACGGTCACGGGGACCGCGACTTCCTGGCCCGCCGTGGTGGATCGCTTTCGGTAATCGACGATGAACGCGTGGGTCATGCCGACCTTGAAGCCGGCGAAGCCTTCGATCGCCGCGGGCTTGGTCCCCGGTGCCCAGGACCGGACCCGGGGAACGGGCCGTGCGGCCCGGGAACGCGGGGAGAACGCGAGGGATCCTCGCCTCGGGCGATGTCGTCGAGCCATGGGTCGATAGGAGGCCCTGCCTCCGGTGGGGACGGGGGAGAAGGGTGCCCTATATAAGCGCTCGCGCGCGCGAGTGTGCCGGCCCGTCAGAGATGCGAAATTCTCCTCGAAAATCGACGAGCGGCCGCTCGCGTTCTCGGACGCGCGCGTAGAGCGACGAGCGGTTGCCGGAGCCCCGCGCGTGGCCCCGGAAATCCCCAACTGTTAAGCGGCGCGCGCCCTCCCACGAGCGGAGCGGCGGAGCATGCAGGCATTCGTGAAGACCACGCGGGGTCCCGGCGCGGAGATCCAGACGGTGCCCGAGCCGAAGCCCGCGGACGACGAGGTCCTGATTCGCGTGCTCGCCTCGTCGATCTGCGGGACCGACGTGCACATCTGGGTGTGGAACGACTGGGCCAAGACGCACGTCCGCCACGTGCCCATGATTCCCGGCCACGAGGTCTGCGGCGAGATCATCGAGGTCGGCAAGCGGGTGCGGAGTCTCCGAGTGGGGGACCGAGTTTCTGCCGAGACGCACATCGTGGACGGGACCTGCTACCAGTGCCGGACCGGGAACATGCACATCTGCGAGAACGTCGAGGTGCTCGGGGTCCACCGGAACGGAGTGTTCGCGGAGTTCGCCGTGCTTCCCGAACTCAATGCGTGGAAGAACGACCCCAAGCTCGACCCTTCCCTCGCGTCGGTCCAGGAACCGCTCGGGAATGCGGTCCACTCCCTCCTCCCCGAGGCGAATCTCGAGGATATCGCCGGAGGAACGGTGCTCGTCACCGGCTGCGGACCGATCGGGCTGCTCGCGATCGCCGTGGCGAAGACCCTCGGAGCGCGTCGAGTGTTCGCGACCGAAGTGAATCCGCTCCGCGCGTCGCTGGCGAAGAAAATGGGCGCGGACCTCGTGCTGAACCCGGCCGACCCGGGGGTGTCGGCCGTTCAGGCGATTCGCGACGAGACCGAAGGCCGGGGCGTCGACGTGGCGGTCGAGATGTCCGGGCACCCGGCTGGCCTCAAG
>JASHUP010000149.1 GCA_030039915.1 Thermoplasmata archaeon
CGGGCGGAGAGGCTCACCCACCTCTTTTTCAACGGAGGTTCATCGAAGAAGCCGGCGACCGAGTGCGAGGTCTCGCTCGTCTTCGACAATGCCGACAAACTCCTCCCCGTCGACTCGGCCGACGTCGAAATCACGCGCTACGTGAAGCTCGCTCCCAGCGACCCAGACGGCTACTACTCCTACTTTTACATCAACGGTAAGCGAACCACCCAAACGGAGATCGATTCTCTCCTCGCCCACGCCCGGCTATCGGGGGATGGCTACAATCTCGTCCAGCAGGGGGACATCAACAAGATCGTGACCATGGGACCCGTCCCGAGGCGGGGGTTGGTCGAACACCTGGCAGGGATTAGCCAGTTCGACGAAGAACTCGAGCGGGCGGCGACGAAACGCGCCGACCTTGACGCGAATCTCGACCGCATCCAGACGTTGCTCACCGATATTCAATCCCGCCTCGCGGGCCTCGAAGGTCAGCGCTTGCTCGCGATCCAGTATAAACAGCTCCAAGACGACAAGAAGCGGACCGAGGCGCGACTCGCGCGAGCCGGCCACCGGCTCGCGGAGCAGGAACTCGCCACCTGCCAGAAGCAATTGGATGCCGTTCGAGCCGAGCTCGAAGGGCTCGAGAAATCGCGCACGGAGCTCGCCGCCCGCCAGGACGAGCTGGCCGCGTCCGCCGAAAAGATCGACCGGGAGATCGCGGAGGCCGGCGGTGTCGCCGCGGTGAAGTTCAAGCAAGAGGTCGACGAGAAGAGGATGGCCTATGCCCGCCTCGACCAGAGCCTCGGACACCTTCGAGAAGCACTCGAGACGGTCGCCGGGCAGGCGGACGAGCTCGCTAAGACCGTCCACGCCGACGAATCCCAAGAGGCATCGCTCTCTCAGCAGGAGTCGAAACTCGCGACGCAGCTCACCTCGCTGGCCAAGACGGCCGAGGAGAATGCCCAGGAAATCCAAGGGGCTACCGGCACGCCGGGCAAGACCTCCCAGCGGCTGGCCTCCGCCCGGAAGCAACAACTCGAGCTCGCTCGCCAAACCGACGTGAAGCAAAAGGCCTGGACGGCCGCCGTTCAGGCACGCGAGGCAGCGAACGGGGAGTTCGCGACGGCCGAACGGACGGAGGCGCAGGCCGAAGACGACCTTCGAGAGCGCGAAGTCGAAGTCAAGGACCTGGAGCTCCGAGTGAAGGACGCCGGCCCTGGAAAGAATGGATCGGGACCGTCCACCGGCGACCTCCAGAAGGAGCTCTTCGCGCTCAAGACTAAAGAGAAGAGCCTCACCGCGGAACGGGATCGGCTCAGTCAGGAAGTCCTCGAGCTGAACCGCCGATATCTCGCTCTGGACGCACGCCTCAAGGCCCGCGCGGAAGGGGGCGGCAAACCCACCGCGCTCGCCGCCGTGGATTACCTCCTCTCTCAACGGAACCTCGGCAAGATCCCCGGAATCCGGGGCACGGTGGAGGAACTCGCCGAGTTCGACCCGAAGCTCAAAACCGCCCTCCAGGTCGCGGGCGGAAGTCGCTTCCAGGCCCTGGTCGTGGAAACGGACCAGGTGGCCGAGGAGTGCATCAAGCTCCTTCGGGACGAAAAACGGGGGCGAGCCACGTTCCTTCCACTGAACAAGATGCTGCCTGGCCGGGCGCACGGAAAGTCGCTCGTCGTCTCGAAAGCCCCCGGGGCGGCCGGTTTCGCCCTGGACCTCGTGAAGTTCGACGAAGCCCTTCGACCTGCCTTCTGGTACGTCTTTGGCGAAACGGTCGTCATGGACGACCTCGCCCGCGCGCGGGCCCAGATGGGAGGCGTCCGGCTCGTGACGGTGAACGGAGACCTGATCGAGGCCACGGGAGCGATCTCGGGCGGCTACGTCGACCCGAGCAGTCAGGGCCGCGGCAGCGACTCGGCGGTCGAATTGAAACGCCTCGGCGAGGAGCTTCGAGAAAAGGGCGCCGCGGAGACCGCGGCGCGGACCGAGCTCGCGAAGGCCACGGAGCGGATTCGGGTCGTCGCGGAGGAACTATCGACCCGCTCGATCCAGGACCAGGCCAACCTGTCCGCCCGCGAAGTTTTCGATAAGGATCTCAAGGCGGCGCGGGAGCGACTTTCGGCCGCGCGAACGCGGATCGAGGACGCGCGCACCGAACAGAAGAAGGCCGAGGCAGCGCTCGCGACGGCCGAACGCGATGTGAGCCGGCTCGTCGGCGAGCTCGCGCACCTCAAGGAACAGACCCAGAAGGCCCAGGAGGACTACCTCAGCCTCCTCCCCGAGGCGGTTTCGGTCCGCCTTCGTTCTCTCCAGGAAGTGGCCCAGAAGACCTCCGAGGAGCGGGTCCGGGTGAACGGAGAGCTCGAGTCGGTCCGCGCTTCGATCGCGGCGCTTTCGGCGAACCTCGAATCGCGCCGGGCCGAGCTCGCGAAGTCTCAGAAGGAGATCTCGGCGAAGAAGAAGGAGATCGCCCAGACGGAACGCTCGGTGCGGGAGTCCCATGATGCCCTCGAGGCCCTCAAGTCGGTCGAGTCCCAGCAGAGCGAAACGGCTCGGGCCCAGACCGAGAAAAAGCGCAAGCTCGACGCCCAGCGACTCGAGGTCACGGCGAAACTCGCGCAGGTCCAAGCGAATCTCGAGACCCGGCGCGGCATGCTGACGCAGGAGGAGACCCGGCTCGCCCAGGCCGAGGTCCGCGTGAAGGAGCTC